>JAASTO010000116.1 GCA_021767245.1 Balneolaceae bacterium | reverse complement strand
GTATCAGGCTTGATCTATGATCGGTAGGTCTTGAGTTTTCTGAATCTTAAATAGAATATAATTTGACAAATATATATCAACAAAAATATAGTTGTAATTGATATAATTATTGTCAAAATTAACAATAAAAATATTTATAAATATAATTCTCTGGGTTGATTGGCATTTTAGTCATGTGGATAACTTTTCACTTCAAACTTAGCTGATCAACCCGTAAAAAAGCCTTTTTATTAATTTAAAGAGGCTTTTTTGTTGTGTGAATGCTGCCTGATAACATTTATATAAATTTAATTTATAATAAAATATATATTAAAAAATATTATAAGACGGCTTTTAGGAGCTTAGGTTTTTATAATGTGGATAAGTTGCCGAATTTGTGGAAAAGTAATCGTTTTTTTTCTTGCTGTGTGTTGGTCTCGCATCTATATTATTCCGTACTTCTTTAGGAGATAAGAATCGGGAAGCACTACAGAATTGTCTCTCATCTACGAAGGTATAAATGATATAATTGTAACATATAAGTAACGAAGTACGCCAATGAAATTTACTCGCTTCTACACGCAGTCCGAATGGAAAAGCCCATTTGATGGAATTGAATTTGCAACCAGAACCTCTGAGATCAAAAACCCTGACGGATCACAGGTATTCCACATGGAGAACGTGGTGGTGCCTAAGAGCTGGAGTCAGGTTGCCACTGATGTGATCGCACAAAAGTATTTCCGTAAAGCCGGAGTACCTGCGAAACTGAAAAAGATCAAAGAGAAGGGAGTTCCAAAGTGGCTTCAAAGATCAGAAGCTGATGAGAAAGCGTTAAAGGAGCTGCCGGAAGAAGAGCGTTACTCACACGAAATTGACAGTAAGCAAGTCTTTCACCGATTGGCGGGTTGTTGGACTTACTGGGGTTGGAAGCACGACTATTTTGACAGCGAGGAAGATGCAAAGGTATTCTATGATGAGCTGGCTTATATGCTGGCTAATCAAATGGCCGCACCAAATAGTCCACAGTGGTTCAATACCGGACTGCACTGGGCGTATGGTATCAATGGACCGGCGCAGGGACATTATTATGTAGATGGCAAAACCGGCGAGTTGAAAAAATCTGAGGATGCCTACAGCCATCCACAGCCACATGCGTGTTTTATCCAAAGTATTGATGACGACCTGGTGAACGAGGGCGGGATCATGGATCTTTGGGTCAGAGAAGCCCGTTTATTTAAGTACGGATCCGGAACCGGAAGTAACTTCTCCAAGATCCGTGGTGCCAATGAGCCTTTGAGTGGCGGTGGACGTAGTTCAGGACTGATGAGTTTCCTTAAGATCGGTGACCGTGCTGCGGGAGCCATTAAATCAGGCGGTACTACCCGACGTGCAGCTAAAATGGTGACATTGGATCTGGATCACCCAGATATTGAAGAGTATATCAACTGGAAGGTCCGTGAAGAACAAAAAGTGGCAGCTCTAGTTGCAGGTTCCAAAACGGTTCAAAAACATCTCAAGAATATTATCAAACTTTGCCACACGCCTGTAGAGATCGAAGGACGTACCTTTAACGGGGCTATGAGCCGCGATCCGCTTAAGAACAAAGCGCTGGCTGATGAGATCCGCAAAGCCAAAAGAAATCAGGTGCCCCTGAATTATATAGAGCGGGTTATTCAGCTTGCCGGTCAGGGATTCACCGATCTGGAATTTGATACTTACGACACAGACTGGAACTCTGAAGCTTACGCTACTGTAAGTGGACAGAACTCCAACAATTCGGTTCGTGTGCCAAACTCATTCATGAAAGCCGTGAAAGAAGACGGTGACTGGCATCTGTACGGCCGCGTTGAAAAGAAAAGAGCTGCCAGGGAAGGGCGTGAACCTGAGCCAATGAAAACCCTCAAAGCCCGTGAGCTTTGGGATGATATTGCTTATGCCGCCTGGTCGTGTGCCGATCCCGGAACTCAGTACCATGATACCATCAACGAATGGCACACCTGCCCGGAAGATGGTCCGATCAATGCGAGTAACCCTTGCTCTGAGTACATGTTCCTGGATAACACCTCCTGTAACCTGGCGTCCCTGAACCTGATGAAATATTTCAAAGGTGATGGCGAGTACAGAGAATTTGATATGGAATCCCTGGAATACGCTTCACGTATGTGGACCGTGGTTCTTGAGATCGCTGTACTGATGGCACAGTTCCCATCCAAAGAGATTGCTGAATTGTCATATAAGTTCCGAACTCTGGGACTTGGTTATGCCAACATCGGTGCCGCACTGATGGTACAAGGTTTACCTTATGACAGTGAGGAAGGTGCTGCTGTAGCCGGTGCGGTTACAGCCACCATGCACATGACCTCTTACGCAACTTCAGCTGAACTGGCTAAAGAATTAGGTCCATTTGAAGGATACGAACGCAACAAAGAGCATATGCTCAAAGTGATCCGTAATCACCGAAGAGCGGCTTACAATGTGGATCCTGAGGAGTATGAAGGTCTGACCGTGAAGCCAATGGGTATTGATGCTTCCATCTGCCCGGATTATCTCGTCAAAGCTGCCAAAAAAGCCTCTGACAAAGCCCTGAAGCTCGGTGAAAAGCACGGATACCGTAATGCACAGGTGACCGTACTGGCACCGACCGGTACCATCGGTTTGGTCATGGATTGCGACACAACCGGTATAGAACCCGACTTTGCTCTTGTGAAATTCAAGAAACTGGCCGGTGGCGGTTATTTTAAGATCATCAATCAGGCGGTACCAAAAGCCCTCAAGAATCTCGGATATTCACCAAAAGAATCTCAGGAGATCATTGATTATGCCAAAGGAGCAGGCACTCTGGAAGGATGTCCACATGTGAATCCTGAGACTTTAATGGAAAAAGGCTTTACCAAAGATAAGATAGAAGCCATCAATGAAGCGTTGCCCGGAAGTTTTGACATCAAGTTTGCCTTCAATCAGTGGACACTGGGTGAGGATTTCTGCAAGGAAGTGCTTGAGATCCCTGAAGAGCAGTTGAATGATATGAACTTTGACATGCTTCGATTCCTTGGTTTCAGCCGAGAGCAGATCGAGGAAGCGAATAACTACGTTTGCGGAACGATGACGGTTGAAGGAGCACCGCATCTGAAAGAAGAAGATTATCCGGTATTTGATTGTGCCAACCGTTGCGGTAAGATCGGAACCCGATTTATTTCGGCCAAAGGTCACATCCGTATGATGGCGGCTGCACAACCGTTCCTGTCCGGAGCTATTTCCAAGACCATCAACCTTCCAAATGAGGCCTCTATCGAGGATATGAAGGATGCGTACATGGATTCATGGGAAATGATGCTGAAAGCGAATGCCCTGTATCGTGACGGCTCCAAATTAAGTCAGCCTCTGAACTCTATGGCCGACGTGCTGGAAGAGATCGATGAAGAGGAAGAAACGGAAGCCGTAGATGCTGAAACCACTATGGCACAGGATAAAGTGCTTGAAGTGGCCGAGCGTATCATCCACAAGTATGTGGCTCGCCGACAGAGATTGCCGTTCCGTCGCGAAGGATATACTCAAAAAGTTAAGATCGGCGGACAAAGTGTTTACCTGCGAACCGGTGAGTATGAGAATGGTCAGCTTGGTGAGATCTTCATTGACATGCATCGCGAAGGCGCTGCATTCAGAAGCTTGCTGAACTGTTTCGCGATCTCTATTTCGCTGGGACTTCAGCATGGCGTACCACTTGAGGAATTCGTGGATGCCTTTGTGTTCACCAAATTCGAGCCAAGCGGTATGGTGAATGGAAACCCACACGTGAAAATGAGTACCTCGGTCATCGATTACATCTTCCGGGAGCTGGCGGTAACCTATCTGGGTCGCGAAGACCTGGCTCACGTGCCGGCTGATCAGATCGAGACGCGTAACCTGCGCCCAACGGCTGATGCCAATCCGGATGTGGACAGTGCTGAATTCGAACGTACTTCCGGAACGACTTCTTCAGCTGATGCCGTGGCAAAAGCCCCGGAATCTGAGCCTGAAGCCGAACCGGTTCCTGAAAAGGTAAGCGTTGACAGCAGTCAGACAGCCATTGAAGGACAGCAAAAAGCGGTTCAGTCCGACAGCTACGAAAGTGACTATGACAAAGCAAAACAGATGGGCTATACCGGCGAAGCCTGCCCCGAATGCGGTAGTATGACCATGGTAAGGAACGGGACATGCATGAAGTGCATCACCTGTGGATCTACCACCGGTTGTAGTTAATCGTGATTGGTTGATTCGTTAATGGAGCGAGCAGTTTCCATTAACGAATAACCATTGCTCCAATAAAGAACTTTACATGGAGAACAGGATAACCCTGATCGGTGAGTAACCGGTCGGGGTTTTTTATTGTCTCCGGGCGAGTGCTATAAACCCTGCACTTTCAGTGTAGTAAGTTAGTATCTCGAATAAATTTGCACCGTTGTGATATGCGTCATCCAGAACGGAGTGAAGGATCTTGCCTTTAGCGAAGCATGTAAGTTTGTGATGAAAAACAAAGAGGTAGTGGCATGTTGTTTTGTATAGCATGCTCCGTTCAGGAAATAGGCGAGGTTCATCACTCCGTTCTGAATGACTCACATTGATGGTGTCCATGAAACCGGGCACCAGGGTTATGGTGAAACACTTGCCGGATGATACGCGTAACCCTTTCTAGAACTGCATCATGCCTTAGCTGAATTAGCAATTTTCGGATAATTGCAGTATATAAGGTTTGGGTATTCAAACGGGATGATTAGTAGCTCCTATCTAATTCAAATTAAAAACGCTACCGCCATGAAACGACTGTTCTTAACTTTCATCATATTAACCATTTCAGGTACCGCCTTTGCACAGATCAGCGCCAAGCTTATGCGCTATATGGATGTGTCCGGATCACAGATCACTTTTGTTTACGGAGGCGATATCTGGGTTGCCCCGAAAGCCGGGGGAACGGCTGTTCAATTGACCAGTTCGAAAGGCGAGGAAAGCTGGCCAAAATTCTCACCGGATGGATCAGAGATCGCCTACACGGCTGGGTACAATGGAAACGATGATGTATATGTGATCCCGACGAGCGGAGGCGTTCCACACAGAGTGACCTATCCTTCGTTCAGCGACCGCATGGTAGAGTGGCATCCCGAGGGGGAACATTTATTATTTGCGTCAAGAAGGGAAATGGGACAACGATCGTCCAATGAATTTTACCTGGTCTCAAAGGAAGGCGGTATGCCGGAAAAACTGCAAATACCGTATGGTGAATTGGCAAGCTTCTCACCTAATGGCAACCAACTGGCTTACATCACCAAGATCACAGAGAATTATCCCTTTAAGCGATATAAAGGTGGACTGGCTTCTGACGTTCTTATTTATGATATGGAGAAGAATGAAGTTAAAAAAGTTACTGATAATGAATATAATGATGGGAAACCGGCCTGGTTTGGAGACAAAGTCTATTTCCTGTCTGACCAAGGCCCAAATTTCAGGCTGAATATCTGGGAATACGACACCAGGGATGAAAGCATGGATCAGGTTACCAATTTCGATGAGTTTGATATCTCATTCCTGACTGCCGGACCGGAAGACCTGGTTTTTGAGATGGGAGGAGATCTTTACCTCCTGGATCCTGAGACCAATGAGTATAAAGTGGTAGAAATTGATGTGGTCAGTGACCTTTCCAACGAGATGCCAAAAGAAGTGGATGTGAGCAACAACATTCAACATATGACGGCTTCCAAAGAAGGGAAACGGGTAATCTTTGAAGCAAGGGGTGAACTTTTCAATGTTCCGGCTACTGAAGGTTATTCCATGAATATGACCAAATCGAGCGGAGCTTTTGACAGACACCCATCATGGTCACCGGATGGAAAACACATCGCTTACTGGAGTGATGCGGACGGGGAATATCAGATCTATCTGCAGGATCCGGATGGATCGGAAGCTCCCAGAAAATTAACCTCCAGGGAAAAGGGGTATGGATATTCAATATTCTGGTCGCCTGACAGTAAACACATCGCCTTTATTGACGAAACCAACACGATCTACAGTGTGAATGTTGAAAATGGGAATACCACTGAAATTGGTAATACACGTTGGAATGTTGGTCATGGAGGAAGAGATAGGTATCCGATATCCTGGTCACCGGATTCCAGGTGGATCGCCTTTACCGCCGGACTGGATAATGCAAATTATGCCATCATGCTGTATGATACTGAAGAGCAGGAATTGCATCAGGCTACAACAGGATTCTATACTTCCTCAAACCCGGTCTTCAGTAAGGATGGGCAGTATATGTACTATACCACAGACAGGAATTTTGATGCGGTTTATTCTGATTATGACAATACCTGGGTGTATCCAAATGCCACGCATTTGGTTGCAGTCAGCCTCACGGAAGACGCCCCATATTTGTTAGAACCAAAAAATGATGAGGCTCCGGCAGATGAGACAAATGAAGAGGAAACTGAAGAGGAAGAAAAAGAGGAGGAAGAACTGAGGGTTGAGATCGATCTTCAGGATCTTGAAAAACGATTAACGGTTATTCCCGTCAGTCCCGGCAATATTGGGTCCATCCTTGGTGAATTTGGAGATGGCATGATCGTGTACATGCGGTATGCCAATACGGGCTCTGAAGGTGGTCCACCCAAGCTGGTGGCTTATGATGTAAATAAGCGGGAAGAAATTATCATCATGGAAGGGGTTGGTGCCGCTGTACCAACAGCTGACGGTAAAGCGATCCTGGTTCAAAGCAATGGGCAGTATGGAGTCATTCGGCCTCAACCCGATCAAAAAATTGAGAAACCGGTGCCAACCGATGGCCTGGTCATGGACCTTATTCCAAAAGAGGAGTGGAGGCAGATCTTTACCGACACCTGGAGACGTCACCGTGATTTCTTTTATGACCCAAATATGCATGGTGTGGACTGGGATGGTTTGAGAGATCAATACGGGGCCCTTATCGAGGATGCGCGCACCCGTTGGGATATTTCCAATCTTCAGTCAAATTTAGCAGCGGAACTGAGTGCCGGTCATACTTACACCTTTGGTGGAGATGCGGAAAGCGTGGATTATCGGGGAACCGGTTATCTGGGAATTGATTGGGAACTGGAAAATGGGTCATATCGTATCGGAAAGATCATTACCCCGGCTGTATGGGATACAGAGATCCGTTCGCCGTTCGACCGCCCCGGAAGTACAGTTAATGAAGGTGATTATATTCATGCTGTGAATGGTGAAATGCTTGACCCGGATAAAGACCCTTATGCTGCTTTTGAAGGATTGAGCGGCGAGACCGTCGCTCTGATGATCAGTTCAGATGGCAATGCTCAGAATGCAGAAAAAGTAGTTGTGAATACCCTCAGTCAGGGAGAAGAGGTACAACTTCGGTACCTGGCCTGGATAGAGAATAACCGAAAGATGGTGGAAGAACTATCTGATGGGAAACTGGGATATATCTATATGTCCAACACCTCTTCACAAGGACAGTTGGAACTCGTGCGCATGTATTACGGTCAGCTGGATAAGAAAGGGTTCATCATCGATGAGCGATTCAACGGTGGTGGTCAACTGGCAGACCGCTTCCTCGAACTGATGCAGCGCCCGGTGGTTTATAACCTGCACTGGCGGCATGGAAAAGATCATACGCAGCCTATTCATGCCAATACGGGACCTATGGGCATGCTGATCAATGGCTGGGCCGGATCAGGTGGTGATGGCTTACCGTGGGCTTTTCAGGAACTGGAAGCCGGGCCGATCGTAGGTGAACGAACGCTTGGCATCCTTGTGGGACCGGCCACCGGACATCAGCTGATCGATGGCGGCGGGATCACCGTGCCCGGCGCTCGGTTGTACGATAACGATGGTCACTGGTTCTGGGAAGGAGAAGGGGTAAGACCTGATATCCCGGTTTGGGATAACCCAAATATGCTTATGCAGGGGCGTGATCCTCAGATGGAACGTGTGGTTCAGGAAGTCTTGAAGATGGTTGATGAATCATCGAATGAAATGACACCGGCACCGCCTCTTGAGGATCGCTCTGCTCAAGGATTGAAGGAAAACTAAGTTTGGATCATTATTAGGATGTCCGGGTGTGAGAATGCACTCGGACCGGGAGGTCC
>JAASTO010000115.1 GCA_021767245.1 Balneolaceae bacterium | reverse complement strand
ATGAACTGGAGAATATTGGGGTAGAGGTCCACAGGGTGATTGCAAATACTCCGTTTCATTTACCATTTATAAAAGGCAAAAAAGTGGATATTTCAGAAAAAGTCACTGAAATCGGCAGAAGGGTGTCACGCTTGTTTATGTATCCGGATAACAAACGAGGGTGGATCGAACCGGCAGTTAATAAGGCAGTGGAATTGTCTAAGAAACAGAGATTTGATCTGATATTCAGTACCGGTCCTCCTTTTAGTAACCATATTGCGGCATGCAGATTAAAAGAAAGATTGCAAATTCCCCTTGTACTTGATTATCGGGATGCCTGGACGAACAATCACTTTATGGATGATCTGTTTAACTGGCAAAAGCGAATCCATAACAGATTAGAGAAAAAGTGCCTCAAAAATGCTGATCAGGTTATCGTATTGGATGAATTTATGGGGCAATCGATCAAGCAGGCTCATCCGGAAATTGACCCCAAAACACAGGTCATTTCGCATGGTTATGATCCGGATGATTTTAAAGGAACAAATGAAGCTACGTTACCCTATAAGCCGGGGAAGCTGAATCTTCTGTATAGCGGGCTTTTTTATGAGTCCAACCAGCCTGATATCTTATTAAGGGCCATAGATGCATTGAATGAAGCATCCGCTATAAATATGGATAATATACATCTTCATTTTCAGGGAGGGTTAACCTCTCGCATCAATAAGTTGGTAAATGAATTTGGTTTAGGAAATTCTGTAACAGATCTTGGATACGTCACTCATATAAATGCTGTTTCCAATTTGATGAAGGCTGACGCGTTGTGGATGATATCCAATTTTGATCCGGTTCATAGACAGGTAAAAAGCGGTAAGCTTTTTGAATATTTAGGCACCGGAAAACCTGTTTTAGGTCTGGTACATGAAGGTGCTGAGTTGGAAACCCTGAAAAACTATAGTGCCGGTTATACAGCACCACCTGATGATCTTGAGGCTGTAAAAGAGGCCTTGTTATCTTTGTTTACTGATTGGAAACAAAAGGCTTTAAAACGGCCTAACAAGACATACATGGAACAATTTGACCGGCGAAAATTAACACAAACACTGTCGGCTGTATTCGATTCACTTACTTAGCAATAATTACGCGACTATTGTTTAACTTTAAGGTCTATGATCGATCTGTTAAAAAAATTATTTGAACAACGCCGAAAGGAAATTACGGTGATGCTGTTGGATGATACCCAGCCGGGCGAGGATAATTCGTACAGATTATACCCGAACAGCATTTTTGGGATCTTCATGACCATATTTGTGATCATGATAGTTGTGATTGCCGCCACTTTCATGGTGACTCCGTTAGGTGAGTTATTGTATAATTCTGATGAAGCGGAAATACGTGCTCAGATCATGGAGATCACCAATAAGACCCTTGCTTTGGAAGATTCACTTGAAAAAAGAGATACTCAGCTGCAGGAAATGAAAAACATTATCCGGTTGAGTGTTGATACGACATTGGCAATGGATCAGCGTTTCGATGAGATGTTCTCGGAAACCCAAAGCACAGACGATGCAAATTTCATATCAATGGAGCAGTTCGGTTCCATAGAAAAATTATCACAGAATGAGATTCTTTTCTCCAACGTGTCCAAAACCATACCTGATTTTCCCGGCCGTTATCCGGTCAATGGGTCTTTAACGAGAGGTTACTTACCGGAAGAAGAACATTATGGAATAGATATTGCCACCGGTATTGATGAACCGGTTATAAATATTGCCGATGGATCGGTGTTTAACAGTAGCTGGACGATCAATAATGGTTATGTTATCTCTATTCAGCACGGAAATGGAGTGGTGACCACGTTTAAACATTTAGCGAAGCTAAACAAAAGAGAAGGGGACCTCGTACTGAAAGGGGATATTTTAGGATCTACGGGTGATGCCGGTGTATTAAGTACCGGTCCGCATCTACACCTTGAAGTATGGAAAGATGGTGTTCCTCAAAATCCGGAATTATATTTAATCAACTAAAAAAGAATATGCTCAACTCTAAGAAATCATCAAATAACGTGTCAGACAACTCAAGACAATCACCGACAGTTAACATCATCAGTGAAGGCACCAAACTGAAAGGAGATCTGATCTCAGATTCTGATATTCGGGTTGCCGGTACCATTGAAGGTGAAGCCAATTCAAAAGGAAAGATCATTGTAACCGGAAACGGAAAGATCAATGGAAATATTGATTCAGCCGATGCCGACATTGCCGGAAAAATTGATGGCGAAGTAAAGGTATCCGGAAAATTAACCCTGCGCGCCAACGCCATTATTGATGGCAATATTTACACAAAGACTCTGATCGTGGAAGAAGGGGCTCAGATCAACGGTTCCTGCCGTATGGGTACCGATGCTAAATCTTTCAACAAGCCTAAAGCGACCGAATCAACTACAGCCGGCAGTTAATTTAAACCTGATTCATTGCCAAAAGAGCTTCTTCCCAAAAAATACATGGCATACCTTGGCCTGGGAGCAGAGATCGCTGCATCACTTCTGGTCCCAATATTGATCGGGTATTACCTGGATGAATATTTTGGCACGTCTCCTATCATTTTGATGGCAGGAGTGTTGGGAGCTATGATAGGCTTCGGCTTCATGATCGTCCGGATCACTAAGAAACTGGATTCAGAGGATAAGCGTGAATGATCCCATCTTTAAAAACTCACTGAAGATCTCCGCACTGCTTTTGATGGTATCTGCTACTTTTTTTTTAGCTGATGCAGCCAAGGGTGTAGCTGTGGCAGCGGGCGTGATGCTGAGTTCGGTCTTTGTGGTAAGCAGTGGGTGGATACTTGAAAAGTTCGAAAACACGGAAGGTAGCCTGTTTATAAAGGTTTATGTGTTTTCTATAGCCATTCGGTTTTTGATCGTGCTAACACTCTTCATCATTTTGCTTGCAACCACAAAAATTGATGAAATCTACTTTACAGTTAGTTTTATAATTTCCTATCTTTGTCAATCTGTAACGGAAATGATTTTAATCAACAAATTTCTTCAAAAGAGCGGCAGTTAAAGACAATGATTCAAACCCTGCGTCGAGTTTTCTTAACTCTTTTATTTCTCAGTGTAAGCACATCAAATACATTCGCAGCCGACGATGCTGAAGGGGCTCAGGAGCCTGTCATCGACGTGATGGGGACTGTTGCTGATCACGATTATTTTAAAGTTCCGAAGTTTATTAACGGCGGTAAACTGTATCTGCCTAGGATCTTTTACTGGGAAACAGCAGAAGGTGAGGCAAAGTTGAGTGCCTATGCTTCCACTAAAAAAGCTCTGGCCTCAGATGAATTTATAGAAACCGATGAAGGAGCTATTGTTCCGGCTGGTGGGGGAAGTATTAAAGTCGATCTCTCGATCACATCACACCTGGTCTATTTTTGGCTGGGGATGGGTTTGGCTGTAATTCTCACCATCATGGCAGCAAGTCGCTACAAAAAAGGAATTGGCCGGGATGTTGAGCCAAAAGGAGCGATGCAAAACATATTTGAAGTATTGTTTGTTTTCATTCGGGATGATGTGGCGCGTGATAATATTGATGCGCATAAGGCTGATAGATACGTTCCCTTTCTGTTCACCATGTTCATGGGAATCTCATTTATGAATTTATTTGGGTTGTTGCCCTGGGCAGCAACGGCAACGGCTGATCTGACCGTTACAGCAACACTGGCATTAGTAACGTTTGTGATCACGCAGTTTAGCGGTACCAAAGATCACTGGGCTCACGTGTTTTGGTTTCCGGGAGTACCGGGTTGGGTAAGATTCATTTTAACGCCTGTTGAAATATTGGGATTATTTACCAAGCCGTTCGCGCTAGCCATTCGTTTGTTCGCCAACATGTTGTCAGGTAAGATCATGATCATTGCCATTCTTGGTTTGGTCTTTATCTTTGCTGACCTCTTTGGGGCCGGGGCCGGATTTGGAGTTGGTATATTTTCCGTTTCATTGACCGTTGTATTGTATGCGCTTAAAGTGTTTGTAGGGCTCTTGCAGGCATACATCTTTACATTATTGTCAGCTGTATTTATTGGAATGGCAGCTGAAGATCATCATCATGATGAAGAAGGATATCACACAGAACATATTGCTGAAGAAGTTTCAGCTTAATAACATAATCTAACATCAATAAAAACTAAACAAACAGAACTATGGGATTATTAGCAGCAGGTATCGGAGCTGGAATCGTTGCACTTGGTGCCGGAATCGGAATCGGAATGATCGGTAAAAGCGCTACAGAGAGTATTGCACGTCAACCAGAAGCTTCTGGAGACATTCGCGGTGCGATGATTTTGACCGCAGCATTTATTGAAGGTGTTGCTCTGCTTGGTGCCGTTATTTGTATTTTGCTTGCGCTTGGAATTGGTCAATAATTAAAGGTAGGTAACTATCATGACTTTCCTATTAGCAGGTGGAGGCGGTTTACTGTCATTTAATACCGGGTTTGCGATCTGGATCTTAGTATCCCTGATCATATTTCTTCTGGTAATGATGAAATATGCCGTTCCTCCAATTATGACGGCACTCACAGATCGTGAGCAAAACATCAAGGAATCTTTAGAGGCAGCTGAAAAGGCGATTGCCAAAGCAGAGAAGATCTCTAAAGATAACGAGAAAGCCTTACGTGAAGCTGAAGCAAAAGCTCAGCAAATACGCAAGGAAGCCGTCGATGAAGCTGAGTTGATTCGTGTTGAACGCATCAATAAAGCTAAAGAGGAGGCCGATCAAATTATTGAACAGGCTAAGGCAACTATTGAACAGGAGAAAAAACAAGCTCTTGATGAACTAAGAAGTGAAGTGGCTAAATTAGCCGTCAAATCAGCTTCTATCATCATAGATTCTGAGCTTGATAATGAAAAGAATAACAAGCTGGTAGATAAATTTTTAACCGATCTATCTAAAAACTAATTAATACATGCTGGTATCTAAGGCTTCAGGAAGGTACGCAAAAGCACTTTTAGAGCTTGCTGAAGAACATAATAATGTAGAGCAAACTCTTCAGGATATCCTGTTTATCAAGGCTACTCTGGATGATTCAAGGGATCTTTTGTTGTTTTTAAAGAGTCCGATCATCAAACCTGAGAAAAAAGTGGCTGCCCTTGAAGAGATCTTTGGCGGTAAAGTCAGTGATCTTGTACACAATTTTATTTCCCTGATCGCCCGGAAAAACCGACAAAGCATGATTGATCAGATTGCTAATTCGTTTATAGAAATATACAACGATCACGCAGGTATTATCGAAGCAAAGATATTTGTTGCTCATAAACTCACAGATGAACAATTATCTAATGTAAAAGATAAGATTGCTTCTGTGACCGGTAAAAAAGTTCAGATCACTGAAGAAGTGGATGAAAGTCTTAAAGGCGGGATGGCCATTAAGATATCTGACACTGTGATTGACGGCACCGTTAAGCATAAATTAGAACAGCTTGAAGATGTATTCCTTAGCTCAGCTATGGAATAAAATTATAAAACCTTTTTTAACTAGATATATAAGATGAGTCAAGTCAGACCAGACGAAGTTTCAGCCATATTAAGAAAGCAACTTTCAGGCTTCGACAACGAGGCAGATACCTACGATGTAGGTACCGTACTTGAAGTGGGTGATGGTATTGCCCGCGTTTACGGATTGTCTAAAGTACAGGCCGGTGAGTTGGTTGAACTGCCTGATTCCAAAGATGACAACGGTAATCCCGTAACAGGAATGGTACTTAACCTCGAGGAAGACAACGTAGGTATTGTACTTTTCGGTTCTGCAAATGCCGTAGAAGAAGGTCACACTGTAAAAAGAACAAACGACATCGCCTCTATTCAGGTAGGTGAGGGACTTTTGGGCCGTGTGATCAACCCTTTAGGGATTCCAATTGATGGTAAGGGCAATATCAGTGGCGACACCATTAAATTACCTCTCGAGCGTAAGGCTCCTGGAGTAATTTATCGTGAGCCGGTTACTGAACCTCTTCAGACAGGACTTAAATCCATTGACTCATTGATCCCGATCGGCCGAGGACAGCGAGAATTGATCATTGGAGACCGTCAGACCGGTAAAACAGCTGTTGCTATCGATACTATTATCAATCAAAAGGCAACGCAGGATACAGATAAGCCGGTACACTGTATTTATGTAGCTGTTGGTCAGAAAGGGTCAACCGTTGCGAATATCCGTAAGGTACTGGAAGATAACGGTGCCTTGAAGTACACAACTATTGTGGCTGCTCCTGCCAGTACTTCGGCCCCTCTAAGATATATTGCACCTTTTGCCGGTGCGGCTATCGGCGAGTATTTCCGTGATACCGGTCGTCACGCACTGGTTATCTATGATGATCTTTCTAAACAAGCGGTTGCATACCGTGAACTTTCCCTTTTGCTGAAACGACCTCCGGGACGTGAAGCCTATCCGGGTGATGTATTTTACCTGCATAGTCGTCTTCTTGAGCGTGCGGCCAAGATCATCAATGATGATGAAGTTGCTAAGAAAATGAATAACATTCCGGAAGAGTTAAGACCTAAGGTTAAAGGTGGTGGATCACTGACTGCCCTTCCTGTTATTGAAACTCAAGCCGGTGACGTTTCTGCCTATATTCCAACCAACGTGATCTCTATTACGGATGGTCAGATCTTCCTCGATACGGATCTGTTTAACCAAGGTATCCGTCCTGCTATTGACGTAGGTACTTCGGTATCTCGTGTGGGTGGTTCTGCTCAGGTTAAATCCATGAAGAAACTTTCCGGTACCCTTAAGCTCGACCTGGCCCAGTACCGCGAGCTTGAAGCTTTTGCTAAGTTCGGGTCTGATCTTGATGCCTCTACTCAGGCTCAACTGAGAAAAGGTGAAAGAACGGTAGAACTACTGAAGCAGGGTGAATATCAGCCACTACCTGTTGAGCAACAAATTGCTCTGCTAAAGATCAATTCAGAAGGCTTGTTAGATAAACTTGCTGTAGAACAGATCAGTGATTTTGAAAAACAATACCTCGAAACCGTAGGTATCAAGTTTGAGAAGGAAATGCAATCACTGTCAGAAACTGGCGTATTAGACGATAGTTTTGGTGATAAATTGATCAAGATCGCTAATTCAGTTATTGATCAGATCACAGCTAACTAATTTATATCGGACGGATTAATGGCGAATCTTCGAGACATACGAAACAGGATATCTTCTGTAAACAATACACAGCAGATCACTAAAGCCATGAAAATGGTTGCGGCTGCCAAATTGCGGAAAGCACAGGACAAAATGAATAATACCCGTCCTTATGCTTCTAAGATTGAAGAAGTAGCCGGCAGACTTGCTAATAATACCAAGACTGCAAATCCTGTAATGCGTAAGCCTGAAGAAGTTAACAATGTGTTATTTATTGTTATTGGTTCAGACAGGGGACTGTGTGGAGGCTTTAACAATAACCTTTTCAAGGATGTTGAAAGCCGAATTCAGAGTAACTTCTCATCACATTTGAAGAATGAGGCTCTGTCCATGATCACCATTGGTAAAAAAGCCTCAGCTTATTTCAAAAAACGAAAATATAATGTTATTGAAACCTTTCCGGGTTTCTTCGATTATATTCAGTATAACAAGACCTCTGATATCATGGCTTCTGCAACTAAGCAATTTACTGATGGCAAATTTGATGAAGTGTATATCTCTTTTAACGAATTCAAATCTGTAATTGCACAGAATAGAAAAACTCAAAAGGTGTTACCGATCGATCCGGAAACTATCGGAAATTCTAAATCTGATAATGCATCTGTTTCTACGATTGATTACCTTTACGAGCCTGATTCACAGGCCATATTAGACAAACTGTTACCGTTGCATTTGAACATGCAATTGTGGAGAGCAGTACTTGAATCTAACGCCTCAGAACAGGGGGCACGTATGACCGCAATGGACAGTGCCACCGAAAATGCGAAGGAATTAGAGCGCGACTTGAGACTTGAATACAATCAGGCAAGACAAAGTGCTATTACTACAGAGATTTCTGAAATTGTATCCGGTGCTCAGGCACTTAGTGAAAATTAGGAGAGCTGGCAGAGTGGTCGAATGCGGTGGTCTTGAAAACCATTGAGGCCTCACGGTCTCCGGGGGTTCGAATCCCTCGCTCTCCGCT
>JAASTO010000114.1 GCA_021767245.1 Balneolaceae bacterium | reverse complement strand
ATATTTTTAACGGTACCTTCAAGAACCTGACCGGCTTCAATAGACTCAAGAATTTCTTCTCTTTGGTCTTCAAGGTCAGACTCAATAAGAGCACGGTGAGAAACAACAACGTTCTCAGCGGCCATATTCAGCTTCACAACCTGGAATTCCATGGTCTTACCAACGTAGGCATCAAAATCACGAACCGGACGCACATCAATTTGTGAACCGGGAAGGAAGGCATCAATGCCAAGAACATCCACAACCATACCACCTTTGATACGTCGTTTGATGTACCCTTCAATGATATCACCATTGTCGTGTGAGGATTCGATTTTCTCCCATGCCTGCAGAATATCTGCTTTACGGCGGGAAAGGATCAACTGTCCTTCTTTATCTTCTACTCTGTCAAGGAATACTTCGATCTCATCGCCCACTTCCATTTCTTCGAGGGCTTCATTAGAGAATTCATTAACCTGAATAATACCTTCAGATTTAAAGCCGATGTCAACTACAACATATTTGTCATCAACGGAGACAACGCGGCCTTGTACGATTTCCTTTTCTTCAATTTCGTTGAGGGTATCTTCATACATACCCACCATCTCATTATACTCTTCGTCAGTATATTCATCAGAAGGTCTTTGAAGGTCTTCAAGCTTATATACATCACCTTCAACATCACCTGAAAATACGTGAGTCAGTGTTTCTTTTCTCTCTTCAGCAGCCGTTTCTTCGGCTTGTGTTGCTACTTCTTCTTCAGTGGCAACTTCTTCAGTTTCATTCGCAGCCTGGGTTTCTTCGACCTGTGCTTCAGCTGCTTCGTTTTGTTCTTGTTTCGTTTCTTCTGTCATTATGTTTGGTTATTGGTTTACCTCACAATTGACTTTCAACTGTGGGATAAGTTAGGGTTTACTTTTTTTTATCTGTTTAGATAGTTCTTTCCTGATCACCTTACTGATGAAAGCAACCTGATCCTCAAAGGTCATATCAGAGGTGTTCACTTCAATTGCATCATCGGCTTTTTTCAAAGGATCCGAATCTCTGCTCGAATCTTTCTCATCTCTTTGTGCAATGTTCTGCTTTATTTCCTCTAAGGTAACTTCAGGATTTGATTCCTTTATTTCATTATATCTGCGTTCGGCTCTGGTATCCAGATCCGCGATCATGTAAAATTTCAGTTCTGCATCGGGAAAAACCGCGGTACCCAGATCTCTGCCGTCAGCTATATAAATGTCTTGTTTTACGGCTTCCCGCATCAAGTCATTTATGTAAGCTCGAACTTTGGGATCTGAAGCCACTTCACTTACATGATCAGAGACATCCATACTTCTGATATCTTCCGTGACATCCTGCCCGTTTAAGAACGCATGAAATTTTTCTTTTTTGAAATAAAAGGAAATCTCACTTTCTTCAAGCTGTTCAAAGAACGATCGGTTATGTTCGCGGCTGTTCAAATAAACAAGAGTAGCCACGCGATACAACGCTCCTGAGTCAAGAAATTGAATCTGAAGGTTTGCCGCTACGGCTTTTGCTGTTGAACTTTTTCCTGAGCCTGCTGGCCCGTCAATTACCACTATCATAACAGATCGGTTAAATTAAACTTATATTGTTAATTATTCAATCATTTCTTGTTTAATATTTGCATAACTCTTAATTTTGGAATCTCGAAAAAATTCGAGAAATGATTAATTCTAAAAGCATATTAAGCAATGCCAATAACCCAACAAGCTAAAAAACGTGTACGTCAGGCTGAACAACGCCGTAAACACAACCGAAGCAGACGTTCAAAAATGAGAACGCTCGTTAAAAATGTTTACGAGATCTCTGACAAAAGCAAAGCTGAAGTAGCACTCAAAGAAGCTGTTTCTTACCTCGACAGAATGAGCGTTAAAGGAATTATCCACCAAAATAACGCCGCCAGAAAAAAAGCACAGCTTACAAAGTACGTTAACAACCTATAGATCTAAGTTGGATGGCCAACCCTGAGTCAAAAGCACTACTTGTCATTTTAGATGGATTCGGGTTGGCTGAAGATCCAGCCGTCAGCGCAATTGATAAAGCTGACAAACCTTTCATTGATTCCCTGTTCGAATCCTGTCCCCACTCCAGGCTTTCCGCGAGTGGTGAAAATGTAGGATTGCCCGATGGTCAGTTTGGCAATTCTGAAGTTGGTCACCTTAACCTTGGTGCCGGAAGAATTGTCTGGCAAGAACTTTCCCGAATTAACAAAGCCATCAGAGACGGTTCTTTTTTCGAGAACGAAGCGTTACTGACTGCCATCGAAAAAGCTAAACAGAAGAATAAGATCCACCTGATGGGTCTTTTTTCGGATGGTGGGGTTCACAGTCATAACGAACACCTCTTTGCATTGCTGCGTCTTTGTAAAAAACACGGCATAGATAATGTGTACGTTCATGCTTTTACGGATGGTCGTGATACCTCCCCTAACGGTGGTATTGAGTATGCCAAAGAATTTCAGAAGCAAGCTGCCGAGATCGGTGTAGGTGAGATCGCAAGTATTGTAGGCCGATACTATGCCATGGATCGTGATAACCGATGGGAACGCATTAAGCTGGCTTACGATCTGTTAGTAAAAGGAAAAGGTGAAAAATTTGATACTCCCGGGGAAGCTTTTGAAAGTTCCTACGCAAATGATGTTACCGATGAATTCATCAAACCGATTCTGATAAACGACGAGGCGTCTTCAAGGATCAATAAAGATGATGCCGTCATTTTCTATAACATACGAGGTGACAGAGCCCGCGAGATCTCAAGGGCACTTAATGAAAAAGAATTCGCAGAGTTTGATGTTGAAGAATTGAATCTTCATTACACAACCTTTACTTCTTACGATCAGACCTTTGAGTTTGCAAGAGTAGCATTTCCACCTCAGGTTTTAAATAACACGATGGGTGAATGGATCAGCAAAAAGGAACTTAAACAGTTCCGTATTGCTGAAACTGAAAAGTATCCACACGTCACCTATTTCTTTAATGGCGGGGTTGAAACTCCAAATGAGGGAGAAGACAGAACCGTTATCCCAAGCCCCAAAGTGGCCACTTACGATCTTCAGCCCGAAATGAGTGCTGAGGAAGTAGCAGATACACTTTGTGAAAAACTATCTTCAGAGGAGTATCAGTTCGTAGTACTCAATTTCGCTAACCCGGATATGGTTGGACATACCGGAGACATGGATGCTGCGATCAAAGCTGTGGAAGCTGTTGATGCTCAGTTAAAGAAGGTTATCGATACGGCTAGCGAACACGGTTACAGATCTCTGATCATTGCGGACCATGGAAATGCCGATCAAATGATCAAGGCAGATGGCAGTCCACATACCGCACATACTACGGCATTGGTGCCTGCAGTCATCGTCAATTATCCTGAACAAATACAGATGCATGACGGCATCCTTGCCGATGTATCCCCAACCATTCTCAAGCTCATGGGAATGGAGCAACCTGAGGAAATGACCGGCACACCATTATTTTAGTTCTTCTCTCAAGCTTTTAGTTTGCATTTACTATACCGCCCTACTACCTTCGAGTAGCGATGAACTAAAGATGTGTCAGACACGTTTTAAAATACATCAGAAGAAACTATTATATACCAAAAGGACTAAGGAACACGTCAGATGGAGGGAAATTTTTCAAGTAAAGTTCGTGATGTTATTCAATTCAGCCGTGAAGAAGCGCTGAGATTGGGACACGACTATATCGGAACTGAACATTTAATATTAGGAATTGTACGTTTGGGCGACGGCGTTGCCGTCCGGATCTTAAAAAACCTGGATTGCGACCTCTTTAAACTCAAAAAAACTATTGAAGACACAGTGAGAGGAACCGGCGGGTCGGTTCAGGTTGGTAATATACCGCTTACAAAACAAGCCGAAAAAGTATTACGCATCACTTATCTGGAAGCTAAACTTTATAAGAGCGATACCATTGGAACCGAGCACCTGTTATTATCGCTGCTCAGAGATGATGAAAATATTGCCGCACAGATCCTCCAGCAATTCAGTATTTCATACGATGCTGTACGGGAGGAACTTGACTTGATCATTTCCGGAAAATCACGGGATGATCACAGCGATTCTTCAACCATGAAAGCTAGTGCTGCAGCCTCAAAAGGACCAAGCGGCTCAGGCAGTTCCAGAGAGAAAAAAATGGATAAATCTAAAACTCCTGTACTGGATAACTTCGGCCGTGATCTTACTGAACTTGCAGAAGAAGGTCGCCTTGATCCAATTATCGGCCGTGAAAAAGAAATTGAGCGTGTGGCCCAGGTACTGAGTCGACGTAAAAAAAATAATCCGGTATTGATTGGTGAACCCGGTGTGGGTAAAACGGCTATAGCCGAAGGACTTGCTTCCCGTATTGTAGAGCGCAAGGTATCACGGGTACTATACGACAAGCGTGTGATCGCCCTTGATCTTGCCGCACTGGTAGCAGGCACAAAATATCGGGGTCAGTTTGAAGAGCGAATGAAAGCTGTGATGACCGAGCTCGAAAAAACAGACGATGTGATCCTCTTCATTGATGAGCTTCATACGATTGTTGGTGCCGGTGGTGCCAGCGGTTCACTTGATGCCTCAAATATGCTGAAACCTGCTTTAGCCAGAGGTGAAGTTCAGGCGATCGGAGCTACCACTCTGAATGAATACCGACAATTTATTGAGAAGGACGGCGCCCTTGAGCGACGTTTTCAGAAGATCATGGTAGATCCTACCACACCGGAGCAAACCATTGAGATCCTGAATCAGATCAAATCAAAATATGAGAAACATCACAGTGTAAAATACACGGATGAAGCCCTTGAGGCCTGTGTGAAGCTTACCGATCGTTACGTTTCAGATCACTTTTTGCCTGATAAAGCGATTGATGCCCTGGATGAAGCCGGAGCCCGGGTCCATTTGGCAAACATCACGGTTCCACAAAATATCATTGATCTTGAAGAACAGATCGAAAGCACCAGTGAGGAAAAGAACTCAATGGTCAAAAAGCAGCGTTTTGAAGAGGCTGCCCGACTTCGTGATCAGGAAAAACGCTTGATCGAAGAACTTGAAATTGCCCAGAGAGAATGGGAAAAAGAATCTGAGAATATTGTTTATGATGTAAATGAGGAAGATGTAGCTTCTGTCATAGCCATGATGAGTGGCGTACCTGTTAATAAGATCAGCCAAAAAGAGGGACAAAAACTTCTGAAGATGAAGGAAAGTCTTTCAGGTAAGGTGATCGGTCAGGAAGAAGCCATCATCAAACTCACAAAAGCTATTCAACGAACCAGAGCCGGACTTAAAGATCCATCCCGCCCCATCGGTTCTTTTATCTTTCTGGGACCTACCGGAGTGGGTAAAACTGAGATGGCCAAAGTTCTTTCCAAGTATTTATTCGACAAAGAAGACACCCTTATTCGCATCGACATGAGTGAATACATGGAGAAGTTCTCTGTATCTCGCTTGGTTGGAGCACCTCCCGGCTATGTTGGGTATGAAGAAGGCGGAATTCTCACCGAAAAAGTGAGACGCAAACCATACAGCGTTGTCCTTTTGGATGAGATCGAAAAAGCCCATCCTGATGTCTTCAATATCTTACTGCAGGTATTGGATGACGGTATTTTGACCGACAGTCTGGGCCGAAAGGTAGATTTCAGAAATACCATTATCATCATGACATCAAACATCGGAGCCCGCGATATTCGTAATATGGGTAAAGGTATCGGGTTTGATACGGATGATTCACCCTTCGATTATGCGAAGATGAAATCAACTATTCAGGACGCTCTGAAGAAAGTATTCAATCCCGAATTCCTGAACCGAATTGATGATGTGATCACCTTCAAGCCGCTTGAGAAAGAGGATATCTATCAGATCATTGACCTACTGAATGAGGAACTATTCGCAAGGATCAAAGAGCTTGGGTTTACGATCGAAGTAACTAAGGCTGCCAAGGAATTCATTACTGATAAAGGCTTTGATCAGAAGTACGGAGCCCGCCCGCTCAAACGAGCGATTCAGAAATATATCGAAGATCCGCTGGCTGAGGAGATTCTTGAGAATGAACATAAGGAAGGAGCGGTCATTAAGATCAAGATGAATAAATCCAGAGATGGATTGGATTTTGACTGGACTGAAGCTGAACCGGTTGAATCAAAATCTGAAAATGGCACTTCAGAATCTGATCATGAAGAGGACACCTCTGAAGAAGCCAAAAAGGCTTAAAATTGTTTGATAAGTTCTAATCAAATTACAACAAAAGCCCTGTTCAACGAGCAGGGCTTTTTTTTTATCCGTCGGAAAATTTGAAAGATCAGTTCTTCAATCAGAAGTTAATACTGAGTTCAACCGGATTGTTAAAGCCATTCAGTACATATTCATTGGCATTGTTTCTTTGTAAAGTAACCGGCACTTTATCATGAAACCCAAGCCGACCATTGTATTCCTTTCTTTCTATACTTCGCAGTTCGGTATTGATAGCATGGAATTCAATGTCTGAAAGAGTATTTCCGGAACGTTCTGCAGTTATTGCTACGATCGTATGATCTTCAGGTACATAGGTTGCAAACTGTAGTCTGGATCTGAAACTGGTACTTCCAACTCTCTCCCCGCTCAGAATGTCATAAACACCCACCCTTCCATTAGATCTGAGCGCTACAAATCTTCCATTTGAAGAAATTTCAAAATCCATCACAGCCTGATCAAATGATATGGTATTCAGCTCATTCCCAAATCGGTCAAACAGGGAAAGCTGATCATCTCCGCTGCCATAGGAAATTACTCCGATAAACTGACCATCACTTGTAACCTTCACGCTTCTTATTGCCCGGTCTGAACTGTAAAAGAAATCATTGGTTGTATAATCAGACTCTATGATCCTGGCTCGTGAGTCTTCCTCCCCGTCCCTTACGATCTTCGGATTATACAATACTTTTGTTTTCATGGCAGGATCTGCAGCAAACTCTGAAATAGATTCCCCTTCAGTGCTTTGAGAGCTATTAGAAATTGTTTGTTTGATCTCACCCTTTGAATCGTAAAAAAGAAAATTGGCAATATTTTCACGGATGATGAATGAACCATTCAGCGCTGCATATATTTTCAGTGACTCATCCCCCCCTGCAGTGGATATCTGAGAGGTAAAAAGGGGCTCATTGGCAGCTGCGAATATCTCAACGGCATCTGACTTTAACAAAGTTGATAAACCGGTTACAGTGTTTATATCGGAAGTTAAAACTGAAGAAGCATTCAAATATGAACTTTGGCTCAGGTCCACATTCTCATCATTAATAGTAAATACCTGCATCGAATTGTTACCGTTTACAGAAACCGATAATTGAGCAAGGGCTGTTGAGTTAACAAGAAATAAAAAGAGTGCGAGGTTTGTTAGATATTTCATAAATACATTTGATAAAATTTTCGGTGCAAATTTACTGAAAATTATTAAGAGCTATTAGTTTAATATGGTTCCCGTTAGAGTTTGTGATTATTTATTTTAAACATTACCATTTCAAATAAAAGAATCCCTTGATCTCATTTTTAAGTGTATTTCCTCCATACCGAGGTGGTATTGCAAAATTCAGTGATTATCTGATCCGGAATCTGAAGGATAGAACAGATGTTAAGGCTTACAACTTTACCAACTTATATCCATCTCTTTTGTTTCCGGGAAAAGATCAATTTTTAAAGGATAATGATACTGAAGAATACGCCGAACGAATTCTTCACTCCTGGAACCCTCTGAATTGGAGAAAAGCTGCCACAAAGATCGCTTCAGATGAACCAGATCACCTTTTAATCAGTTATTGGCACCCCTTTTTTGCGCCTGCTTTTATCAAAGTGATCAATAGGGTAAAGATGCAATCTCCTGATACCACCATTTCAGTACTCGCCCACAACCTAATGCCTCACGAAAATTTTCCTTTAGGCAAATTCTTATCCGGGACATTGATGGATAAGGTGGATCAGGTGATCGTTCTATCAGAAAAAAGTGCTTTGGAAGCTGACCACCTTTCCATCGGTAAAAAGGTCATTAAGCTATTTCATCCGGTTTATGAACAGGATCTTCCGGAAGAATCACGATCAGCATTGAGGAAGCAGTACGGGTTCTCCGATAATGATCTTATTTTGTTATTCTTTGGGCTGGTTCGGCCTTATAAAGGGCTGGACCTCTTGATAGAAGCATTAAATGGCTT
>JAASTO010000113.1 GCA_021767245.1 Balneolaceae bacterium | reverse complement strand
TACAACCGAGGGCAAATTCTGTACCGTATTGCCGAGATGCTGGAAGACAGACGTGATCAATTTATGCGGGAATTAGGTCCCATTGGATTTAAAACAGCTGAAGCCGAAGCCGATATCAATGCCTCTATCGACCGTCTTATTTATTACGCCGGCTGGACTGACAAATACCAGCAGGTTTTTGGATCGGTCAACCCGGTAGCCAGTTCACATTTTAACTTCAGTATGCTTGAACCGACAGGTGTAGTCGCTGCCTTCGCACCGGAAAAAAGTCCGCTTTTTGGCCTTGTCTCAATTATTGCACCTATTATTGCCGGGGGTAATACATGCGTGGTGCTGGCATCGGAGGAATTCCCCTTACCGGCTATTAGCTTTGCTGAGATTTTGAATTCTTCAGACGTACCGGGTGGTGTTGTAAATATCCTCACAGGCTCTCGTGAAGAATTATCGGAACATTTTAGCTCACATATGGATGTAAATGCCATGTGTTACACGGATGAATTACCATCAGACATGAAAAAACTTATAGATGAAAACGCGTCTTTGAACGTTAAGAGAGTTGTTAAACGAATGATAAAAGATTGGTATAACGAAGATGCACAATCTCCATACTTCCTAACTGATTTTCAGGAAGTTAAAACGACCTGGCATCCTGTAGGATTTTAAAAAACTATGAAAAAACTTCTGTTACTACTCCCTGTTCTTCTCTTGATCGCTTATGGCTGTTCAACAACCGAGCAAAGTTTATCTGATGATACTGATGGGAAAGAAACACGATTCACTGATGAAGATTCATCAAATGATGAGATGCTCGCTTCTTTGCGGACTACCTTAGCTGATGCTTATTCCAATAAACAGAATAAGATCCCTGAGGGTTTTAACCGCATTAAGGTTAAGCAGGAAGTTCAAAAAAATATCTACGAAGGATATCGGATACAGATCTTTTCAGGTGAAGACGTCATAGGTGCCGATACTACAGCTGGTAACTTCAGAGCCTGGGCAGATACCACCCTTTCCGGTTATCAACCCGATACCTACGTATTTTTCAAAACTCCTTATTTCAGGGTGCATGTTGGTGATTTTCATAACCGAGACAAAGCTATTCAGGTTTCTAACCTCGTGAAGCGATATTTCAAGGACGCCTGGGTGGTTTATGATAATGTGAATCCCGAAAAAGTCCCTGCCGATACCACTACCATCGAACTGATCAGAAAGGAAGATCAGTAATTCAGACTACTCCCAAAAAATCAGCCCTGATCTGTGCCTGTTAAATCCTTGTAATTAATACTCAACTTTTTGTGTATTATTACGAAGAAGAAAACAAAACTAAGTTAACATCAGGTACCATTGGGTTTAAAGAACGAAGCACAGTCCGGTTACGGAACCAGGAAATTCTACAAGGAATATGTATCCGGCATGAGCCGGGAAAGATTCTCAAAAGAGTTAACGGCAGACACTGAGCGTCTCAAACTGGTCTATAAAGAAGCCGTTGAAGATATAGAACGACAACAGGGGCAGCAGTTACCCGGTCATGTCAAGTTCCTTCGCTTGTTCTCTGATCTCACCCAGCGCCTCAACCCAACAAGGCGACTGATCTTTGGATTGGGATCTATCAGCTTTGTCGCTCATTATCTTTTGAGTTTCTTTGGTTTACTACCTTATTTCTTTATTGGAGATCTGCTTCTTCCCTTTGGGTTTCTTTCTATGTTTATGCTGCTACTGATCGAACTGCTGGAAAAATCTGATGTCCAAAAAGAGATCGATCTTGCCCGAGAGATCCAACTCAGTTTGCTTCCCGGAACATCCTTAAATAAGAAAAACTTAGAAGTCTATTCCTTTGCCCATACCGCTCAGGAAGTGGGTGGAGATTACCTTGATGTCATAGAAACAGAAGGTGGCACCTATGTTGTTATTGCAGATGTTTCAGGTAAGGGATTGAGTGCCGCTCTATACATGGTCCGACTTCAGGCATTGGTGAGTATGATCATTGAAAAAGAAAAGCCGACACCAAAAGAATTATTTCTTCAGTTGAATAACTATATAAAAAGTAACAGCCGGGATAAAACTTTCGTAACCGGATGTGTGGCGTACTTCCCGAATGACGAGGAATATTTTGAATACATCCGTGCCGGGCATAACATACCGGTATATTACAACAAAGAGCGAGATATCACTTATAAGCTCAAGTCAAACGGCTTCGCACTTGGTATGACCTCCACCAAACTCCTGGATCAGAATATGGAGGTCAAAAAGTTCCACTTTAAACCAGGAGACTCCGTTTTCTTTTATACAGATGGTTTGAATGAAGCGAGAAATAATCATGGTGAGGAATACGGAGAGGAAAGAATAGAATCACTTCTTGAGATCTACGGTTCACTCCATGCCAAAACGATCATAGGAAAGGTGCAGTCCTCTTTAGAAGCTTTTATAGGAAACGAAAACCCATTGGACGATATTACCTTTACCTGTGTACATCGCCCAATGAAATCCTCCTGAATTCAGTTCATTTACTTATAGCCAAGACGGCTTCTACAACTGCATCCGTTGTGATACCAAAATGCCTGTAGAGTTCTTCGTATGGGGCGGATTCGCCGAAAGAATCAATTCCGATGGATGAACCTTCATCACCCACATAACGCTGCCATCCAAAGGTAGAACCGGCTTCTATTGATACCCTGTTGGTTACCGATACCGGAAGAACCTTCTCTTTGTAGTCGGTATCTTGTTTTTCAAATAACTCCCAGCTTGGCATGCTTACAACACGAGCATCTACTCCCTCTTCTTTCAGTAAACTTTTTGCTTCAATAGCATACTGAAGCTCAGAACCGGTTCCGATCAAAATGGCATCCGGAGTATCCCCCGTTGAATCTGAATAGATGTAAGCCCCTTTTTGTACCAATTCTGCATTATTAGATTCGTTACGAGGAAGGGTTGGAAGGTTTTGACGCGTTAATACCAACAGGGTTGGTCCGGTTTGGTTTTCAAGTGCGGCCTTCCAGGCATGGGACGTTTCATTGGCATCACCAGGCCTGAGTATGGTAACATTTGGCATAGCTCTCAAACTGGCTAAATGCTCAACCGGTTGGTGTGTTGGACCATCTTCCCCTAACCCGATGCTATCATGCGTTAAGACAAAGATTGAGGGTACTTTCATTAATGCCGCCAACCTGATAGCCGGCCTCATATAATCGGTAAATACAAAGAAAGTGGCACCGAAAGGGATTATTCCACCATGCAGGGCCATGCCGTTAACAGCCGCCCCCATTCCGTGTTCCCTCACACCAAAGTGTACCGTACGACCTGTTGGAGAGTCTTCTATGTAAGAGCCATAACCCTCTATATCCGTTTTGGTACTCCCTCCAAGATCTGCAGAACCGCCAAATAGATTCGGAACCACATCCTTGATCGCATTGATCACTTTTCCTGACGCAGCCCGACTCGCTATGCCTTTTGCATCTTCCTCAAATACCGGAATTTTATTCTTAAGCTCATCGGAGAGCGCTCGGCTCATCCATTGCTTGAATTGTCCGGCTTCTTTTCCAAAAGAACCCTCATAATCTTTCATAGCTGAATTCCACCGTTCTTCAGCCTCTTTTCCTTTTTCTATAGCCTCACGGAATTTCTTTAAGGCTTCATCCGGAATATGAAAGGCTTCTTCACTTTCCCATCCATAAGCTTCCTTCGTTAATTTAATTTCTTCTTCTCCTAAGGGTGAGCCGTGAGAAGAAGCCTTGTCCTGTTTGTTTGGGCTGCCAAAACCAATGTGGGTTTTGCATACAACCAGTGAGGGTTTATCCGTAACAGACCGAGCCTCTTCAATAGCTGAAGTGATCTGATCATGATCATGCCCGTCAATTTCGATCACGTGCCAGTTGTACGCTTCAAATCGCTTAGTTACATCTTCAGTAAAAGTGATATCCGTGGAGCCTTCAATAGATATCCTGTTTGAATCATACAGGTAAATAATTTTACCTAACCCCATGTGCCCCGCCATGGAAGCCGACTCGTGTGAGATCCCTTCCATCAGGTCCCCATCACTGATAATTGCATACGTGTAGTGGTCCACGATCTTGTGGTCTTCCTTGTTGAACTTTGCTCCCAGAAAATGTTCTGCCATAGCCATTCCAACACCGGTTCCAAAACCTTGTCCCAGCGGACCTGTGGTCGTCTCAACACCCGGTGTCATGCCAAATTCAGGGTGCCCCGGAGTTTTACTTCCCATTTGCCTAAAGTTTTTGATCTCCTCAAGACTGAGATCATAACCGGTCAAATGCAGTAAACTGTAAATAAGCATGGAACCGTGACCCGCTGATAAAATAAAACGGTCTCTGTCGTACCAGTCAGGATTTTTGGGATTATGCTTCAGAAATTTGGTCCACAAAACATACGCTACATCTGCCATACCCATTGGCATGCCCGGATGTCCTGAATTAGCTTTTTCCACCCCATCTATTGATAGAGTTCGGATTGTATTAACACAAAGTTGATCAAGTTTTGAAGCGGGCATAAACAGGGATAATAATTGTTAGTAGTTCGATTTAGAATGGCAACCAAGATACCAATTAAGGGTTTTGGAAGAAAAGGATTTATAAATTTAATGCATAAAAAAAGCCGCGTTTGATAAAACGCGGCTTTTAAAATAATTCATCCTGCTAATTTACTTAGCTGTTGAATCACACTTCAGCTCAAATTCCATTTTATGCTCGGCAGGAGCTCTGAAAGAACCATAAAGTGCATTTGAAAATGCATCGCAGGCATTGGCTTTGTTGCCAAGTGTCTGATAAGCAAAACCTAACTCAAAATAGATCTTGGCCTTGTCAGTTCTACCACCATTCTCCAACTCAAGAGCCTGATTGGCATGCTCGATTGCTTGCTGGGCATTATTGTTTTTATTGTAAGCTTCAGCCAGTCGATAATGCACATCAGCAGAACTGTTGTCGTAATCCAATGCTTTCGTTAAAGTCTCAATAGCTGTATTAATCTCACCATCAGTTATAGCTTTTGAACCAACAGCAAGAAGCTCATCATGAGCGGCTTCTCTTGCTTTGTTGGCGATATTCATCTTATCTGTTGCATCACCAACCTGAATGGCTCTGTCATACCATTCTAACATATCATCGATTCCCTGATCAATAATTCCGTCATCATTTGTGTCATTCACTTTCTTAAAGATCTTGGCTTTCTGATAATAAGCAGCCGCATAATTTGAATTAAGGTTCAATGCTTGATCAACCGCTTCCTCAGCTCCGGCTATATCGTCCTGACTGTAGAGTAATACAGATTTGCTATAGTATAATTGAGGAATCGCTCCTTTAGCACTTGGTGCATAGCGGGTATCCCCATATTCTTCACTTACAGCGATCACTTCCCTGAAGGCATTGATAGTTGTTTGTAGGTCTTCAAGATCTTTACTTTGTTGAAAAGATTGATAAGCATCCCGTGCTTTTGCAAAATACATCTTCGGGATCTGTTCTTCAGCATTCTGCTTCAGGTCCTCGCCTTCAGGCCCCAGCTGATTTGCCATGGTAATAACCTGCTCAAAAGTTGAGATTGAAGCATCGTAATTATTTGATTGCGCTTCTTCAAGTCCTTTATTATAAAGCTGAACTGCCTGCGTCCTGTCTTGAGCATGTATAGAGATTGCTGTTAGCCCTAAGACCAAAGCAAGTAAACTTATTTTAAAAACCTTCATATCTGTATTGAGTTTTATCGTTAGTTGCAGCGCCGAATTTAATAAAAAATGACACTGATGTTAAATTAATAACTGCTTTTTTTACGTTTTAGTATTTTTTATCAAAAATGAGAACTATTTGTTCCATTATTAAAAATAAAAGTTTGGCATTGGTTCCTTTTTACTATAAAAGTCACAGATTATGTCCACGACTTCGTCGGTTGAATCGGTTACATGGAACAGGTCCGTATCCTTATCAGAAATAGTCCCCCACTCTTTCATGGTATTTTCCATCCATCCAACCAATCCTTCCCAATAAGAACTTCCAAACAGTATGATGGGAATTTGGTCAATCTTCCTTGTTTGAATGAGCGTCAAACTTTCAAAAAGCTCATCAAGGGTACCGAAACCACCGGGAAATACCACAAATCCCTGTGCATACTTCACGAACATTACTTTTCGAACAAAGAAATAATTGAAATTGATCATGAAATCAGGGTCCACATGCTGGTTTATTCCCTGCTCAAATGGCAAACTGATACCCAGCCCTACCGATTTTCCGTCTGCAAGCTCTGCCCCTTTATTAGCGGCTTCCATAATACCCGGACCACCACCTGTGATCACTCCAAATCCCTTCTTGGTTATCTTATCGGCCGTTTCAACAGCTAGTTTATAATATTCGTTATCAGGGGTTGTTCTGGCTGAACCGAAAATGGATATACATGGGCCGATCTGAAATAGCTTATCATACCCCTCCACAAATTCCCCCATGATCTTGAATACGCTCCAAATATCACGGTCAAAGCCTTTGGACTGATGTTGATTCTGAAATTCTCGTTCTTCTTTTGTCATATTATCTTTAAAAATTGATAGTTAGTGAAACCGTTGGAACAGATCGGTGTGTGTTGTAAGCCATTGGAATCGTTTCAAAATCTGATTTAAACGACAGATCATCACTTACATCGAACGATCGTAAATGAGCAAACACATAGGCATCTATGGCATTTAACGCATAAGAGAGCCCAATAAATACAAAAACAAGATCTCTTCGATTTCTGTAAAAATTTCGATTTTGTCTCAGGGCTTCAAGGCTTGATGATTCAGGTATATAATCAGGAGTGGGACCAAATTTAAAATCATCCGGTGTATTCGGATTTAAATTATAATAAGCCGCCCTGTAATCCTGATAATTGCTATGAAGCCGAATGCTGTAATAAGTCAGCCCCCCCATTAAACCGTAAACGATGGGTACTTTCCATATCTGCTTATTGGTGATCTGTCCCCATCCCGGGATCATCAATGACCGCTTCAGTACCTTTTTTGGATCAGGGAATTCCTCACCTGAGGCTTCCACAGCTATCTTAGCTGGAACGAATGAAGTTGTCGATCGATCATAATTTTGGAGCGTAACCGGTTGCGCAATACCTTTTACAGGCATTATGACCAGCACAAGAAAAATGATACTATTCAACCGTATCAAGGATTGCCAATATGCGTTCAAGGTCGTCATCCGAATAGTATTCGATCCTGATCTCACCACCTTCTTTCTTAGGTTTTACATTCACTTTGGTACTGAATGTGCGTCTTAGTCGGGCAGAAATATCTTTGTAAAAAGGATCATTTGAAGGATCTTTTTCTGTCTTCTTTTTACTTCCTGTACTCTTTGAAGGGGCACTGATCTTGCGAACTTCCTCTTCAATCTGCCTCACCGAAATGCCGTCCTTAACTACTTTTTCAAGGATCTTTTTCTGAACCTCTTCATCCTCAATAGTGATCAACGAACGGGCATGCCCCATGGAGATCATATTTGATTTTAGGGCTGATTGAATAAAATCAGGCAGATTTAACAACCGAAGCATGTTTGTGACAGTAGATCTGTTTTTACCTACTCTTTCAGCTACCTGAGCTTGTGTATAATCAAATTCTTCCAGAAGCCGCTTATAACCCAATGCGACTTCAAGTGGATTCAACTCTTCGCGCTGAATATTCTCGATAAGGGCAAAAGCCATGCTTTGCTCATCATCCGCTTCACGGATAAAAGCAGGTATCTCCTTTAACCCACCCAGTTTAGCAGCTCTCAAGCGACGTTCACCGCTTATGAGTTCAAACCTTTTCTCACCGATGTATCGTACAGTGATCGGCTGAATGAGGCCATGCTCTTTAATTGAATCAGCCAGTTCCTCAAGTCTTTCCTCATCAAATTCCTTACGCGGTTGATGGGGGTTTTTCCGGATATGATCAACCGGAACAAAAAGAACTATATTTACCCTGTCTTCCGGTTTGACAAAACTTTTCTCTACCCCTTCTTCTTTTGATGCAGATTCTCCCGCCCCTGCATTATCCTCGTCACGATACTCAGGGAAAAAAGCACCTAATCCACGCCCTAAAACTTTCTTAGTCGCCATAATTATATAATCTTAATCTGTGAGAACCGGGCTGTTCTTGAATAGCTTTTTATTATTCTTGATGATTTCTCTGGCTAGTGCAAGATAGTTTTTAGCACCGACACTTGTAGAATCATAAAGCAGT
>JAASTO010000112.1 GCA_021767245.1 Balneolaceae bacterium | reverse complement strand
TTATCTGCTATTGTTGAACCGGTGGCTGCTGTGATCGGTGCTGCAGCCGTGATCTACATAACCCCTGTACTGCCATATGCCCTATCCTTTGCGGCAGGTGCAATGATCTACGTGGTGGTGGAGGAATTAATTCCTGAAAGCCAACAGCATGGTAATGCAGATCTGGCAACTTTAGGCCTTATGGTTGGTTTTGTGGTCATGATGGTGCTGGATGTATCATTGGGCTGATCTTTGATGATCGACCACATTGAGCAGGATCTTTCATAAGATCCTGCTTAATTCCTTAACTGCTTTCGACGGTTAAAAATGCCTTCCTAAAATCGGTACGCATTTCGTACCTTTATCCCCTTTCATATTCACATAAAATCTTACTCCATTGAGCGATAACAAGATCATTTTTTCCATGGTTGGGGTTTCCAAGACCTATAAACCAAACAAAACAGTTTTAAAAGACATCTACCTTTCATTTTTCTATGGTGCCAAAATAGGTGTACTTGGTCTTAATGGTGCAGGAAAATCGACCCTGCTGCGCATCATTGCCGGTGAGGATCAGAATTATCAGGGCGATATCAGTTTTCAAAAGGGTATCACCTTTGGATATTTATCTCAGGAGCCGAAGCTGGATCCATCAAAAACAGTAAAGGAGATCGTTGAAGAAGGTGTTCAGGAAACCATGGATCTGCTTAAAGAATATGAATCCATAAATGCTCAGTTCAGTGATCCGGATGCGGATTTTGAAAAGCTGATCGAGAAGCAAGCCAAACTGCAAGAGAAGATTGATCAGATCGATGCATGGGATATTGACAGCAAACTGGAACAGGCTATGGATGCCCTCAGGTGCCCTCCCGGAGATACATCCGTTGAAGTACTCTCCGGAGGTGAAGCCCGGCGGGTTGCTCTTTGCCGGCTTCTCCTGAAGAAACCGGATGTGCTTTTATTAGATGAGCCTACTAACCACCTTGATGCCGAATCCGTCCTTTGGCTGGAGCAGCATTTGGCACGCTACGAGGGAACCGTGATCGCTGTAACCCACGATCGTTACTTCCTTGACAATGTAGCCGGCTGGATCCTGGAACTGGACCGTGGCGAAGGCATCCCATTCGAAGGAAACTACAGCTCATGGCTGGAACAGAAATCCAAGCGTCTAGCCCAGGAAGAGAAAGAAGAATCCAAACGGCAAAAAACCCTGAAACAGGAACTTGAGTGGATACAGCAGAATCCCAAAGGCCGACGAGCCAAGAGTAAAGCGCGTATCAACAAATACGAGGAAATGCTTTCTGAGGAACATGAAAAGCGCCGGGACGATATGGAGATCTTTATTCCGGCAGGACCCCGCCTCGGTGATAAAGTGATCGTGGCCGATCATGTATCTAAAGGTTTTGAAGACCGGTTGTTGATCGAAGACATGAACTTTCAGCTGCCTCCCGGGGGTATCGTTGGAGTGATCGGTCCTAACGGTGCCGGTAAAACAACCCTGTTTAAGATGATCACCGGCGAAGAGGCACCGGATAAAGGCACACTCGTGACCGGCGATACTGTGAAACTCGGATATATCGACCAAAAACGACCACTGGATCCTGATAAAACGATCTGGGAAGAGATCTCAGGAGGTCATGATACCATCAAACTCGGCAACAGAGAGGTTAACTCCCGTGCCTACGTCGCAAGGTTTAACTTCAGTGGCAGTGATCAGCAAAAGAAGGTCACTGAACTGTCAGGAGGAGAACGCAATCGTGTTCACCTTGCAAAAATGTTGAAAGAAGGGGCCAATGTTCTGCTATTGGATGAGCCTACCAACGACCTTGATGTAAATACGCTCCGGGCTCTTGAAGAAGCCTTGCTTGAGTTTGCCGGTTGCGCCGTGGTCATTTCGCACGACAGATGGTTCCTGGATCGTATTGCCACTCACATATTGGCGTTTGAAGGTAATTCCCAGGTGTACTGGTTCGAGGGGAACTTCGAGGAGTATGAGGAGAATAAAAAACAGCGGCTTGGTATTACAGATGATCAGCCACATCGGATCAAGTACAAAAAACTCATGCGATGATCTAATTCTCAAATAACATTCACTTTTATATAAACTACTATTGCGATTTTTATTTCGTTAAATAGTAGTTGAAAATTTATTTCATATCATATATCTAAGATATTCATGAACATAAGTGAGGAAAAAGATCGAATGATCGGTAATGGAAGGATCTTCGGTGTAGTCGCATTCGGCATGTTATGTGCGCTACTACTTATTTTTGTTGTGAATTTATCTATTAACACTTCTTCGGGGATTCGTGCCTATGTTGCCGGAGAGGGCTATTGGGCTAAGGCTCAAAAAGAAGCAGCCTTACATCTCAGTAATTATATTATAACCGAGGATTCTGCAAAATATGAACACTTTAAAAGTGTACTTCGGGTCATCGAGGGAGACAGGCTCGGTCGTGAAGAACTTCAGAAGGAACATTTCGATTATGATGTTGTCTACGAAGGTTTTATAACCGGTAAGAACCACCCTGACGATATAGATGACATGATTAACCTTTTTCGAAGATTTCAGGGTATCTCTCATGTGAATGAAGCCATTGAAACGTGGGCTGCGGGTGATGAAAAAATTGCGGAATTAAGAAGTTTCGCGGCAGATATCCATTCTGTCATTCAAAACAGAGACTCTGTTTCATTGATGCAGAAAACACGCTGGATGGAAGACCTGGAAACTCTGGATCATGAATTGACGGATCTTGAGTACAGTTTTTCTCTTGCTATGGGAAACATGGCTCGATTGATCAATGAAATCTTACGATGGAGCACCATCTCACTTGGGCTTATTCTGATATTTATAGGTGTTTGGATCACCGCACGGTTTTATCACTCAACTCAGACCTATACAAAGCTAATAAAAGAAAATGAGGAGCAGCTCAAGAATATTCTTGATAACTCTAAAGACTTCCTCTACAAATTTAACCTGAAAACCCGATCCTATGAATTCGTTAGCCCGGGTGTTTACGATATGCTTGGATATGAACAACAGGTTTATATTAAAGGAGGTATACCATTTGTATTATCGATCACTCACCCTGACGATATACAACGGATGAATAAAGAGATAAAGAAATATGATGAACTTAGTTCTAAGAACTTCTTATCTGAAACTCAGTTCAGGCTCCAAACCAAGAGCGGTGAATACAAATGGGTTAGTAATGTACGGTCTTTAATTTATGATGAGCAGGGAAATGCCACCGCAATTGTTGGAGCCGTAAGGGATATTTCGACTCAAAAAGAACAGGAAAGGACTATAAAAGAATCTTTAAAGGAAAAAGAGATTTTGCTCAAAGAGATACATCATAGGGTAAAGAATAATCTCGCAATCATTTCCAGTCTTCTTGAGCTGCAAAAAGACGGGGTTAGTGAAGACGTACAAAATTTGCTCACTTCCAGTCAGGCAAGAATCAAATCGATCGCAAAAGTTCATGAAAAACTTTACGAGTCTACCACCCTTTCAGATATCAACCTGAGTACGTACATCGCGGAAATTACTGAAGAAATTAAACGAGCCTATCTGTCTGATGACAGAAACATTGATATACAAATGGATCTTACTCCATTGACCGTAGATATCAACAGTGCCATTCCTATTGGATTGATACTGAATGAACTCATCAATAATGCCTATAAACATGCATTTAACGGGCTGAACTCAGGTACCTTAAAAGTGCTGTTAAATGTGATAAATGATAAGATAGAACTATCCATAGAAAGTGACGGCAATAAGATGGATAAGAACTTCGACATCCATGATTCCGACTCTTTGGGAATGACACTCATTGAAGTACTGGTAAAGCGCATTGATGGTCAGCTTGAAATCAGTCAGGATGAATGGACCAGGTTTAAGATCACCTTTGATCTCAAACAAGAAATGGTTTAATAAAAGCGTGATTCTGTCTGATCGGAATTGGTCACCTCTTCCACTGCATCATCCGGTTTTGTCACATGCTCATTGCCGGCAACCCAATTATAAACTAGCAAACAGTCATTTTGGTTAAGGTCATCAACCTCAAAGTTCATACCTCCCGCACCTGATGCCACCGTTGTGGACAGACTATACACCTGCTTCCTCTTTTGAAACGGATTCTGGGAGAGTTCCACATTCTGCACGCGGATCCGTTTAGAGATCGCAGTGGTCCTTGAAATATTTCTGAACCTCGAACGGATGTATTCTTCGTTAATGCCAATAGCGGCATCTCTGTAACGCAGCCAACCCAAAAAGCCCATTACCGGTAACATCAAACCAAGCAACCATCCATAATCCAACAAAAACCACACGATCGGCAAAGCTAAAAGTATCAAATAAGCGGGCCGCCTGATATAGCGAAACTTAACTTTGGGTTTTGGAGTGATCTCATACTCCGGCTCCTGATATTCCGGGAGAAAATCACTCAAAAATGTGCTGAATGCATCTGCTGCCAAATAAGGAGCGATCACAATAGAACGGCCTTTTTGAGTCTGATTGAACCCGGCACTTTCCACATAAACCATGCCGTATCCAAAAGGCTGACGGATCACTCCTTCCACAAATCGTACCGCCTGTATTCTATCAAAGGGTATTGTGATATGCTTCCTTTCAATAAGTCCACTCGTGATAATGAGCTCCTTCTTAGTTTTTTGAAGGCGAAAATCCGAGTAATTGAAGATTACGCCAAGAAAGGATAGTGTCCATGAGACCACAATGATAGCCACTACCACTGTTATGATCATGGTCACATTGTTGAAACCCGGTAGTATTTCATACAAATACTCAATCGTTTCTTCATTTATCACTTCATTAAGCTGACCGGATACCGCACCCAGTATAGAGGCAATCAAACCAAAATTTCCTGAGGTAAAGGCTGCATAAACCAGATCTTTGTTTGGCAATTTCCAGGTATCAAGAATTTCTTCTTCATCCTGCTCATCAGCTAAACCATCTTCGGCTTCAGTGGCAACCTGTCCATTTTTCTTCCGTAATTCCGTTCTAAGTGCTTCTGCTTCCTCCCGGGTGATCGCGCTGATCGTAGCTGATTCGGTTCCCCCTCCAGCCGTTTTGATTTCCACCTTAACCAAGCCAAACAGTCGCTGTATCAAACCCTCAGTAATGTCTATTACCTGAATTCTGTCTTTTGACATGTAGATGTTATTTTTAACAAATACCCCTTTCCGGATCTGTAGTTCATCATCCTTTACCCTATACCGGAAAACCCACCAGCCGAATACCCCTGCAAACAGGGATAAGCCAATACCGGCAGCCAGAAAATATAAAAAGTACCCTTCAGTGTTGGACGTGCCTATGAAAAACAGAATGATAAGCGTAACAAAATTCTGTTTAATGGTTTCAAAGACCTGAGAGACGGCGGCTACCGGATGTTGTTTCTTGAAATCAGACATCACCCTTCACTTTTCTCACCAGAGTTGAGATGGTATTTCGCAATTCGTTGGCCGTTTCATCATCAAGAGCGGGGATCTCGTGCGTCGTTGCTGCCGTGGATATGGTTACGGATGATAAGCCGAACTTCCTGTACACAGGTCCTTGCCGTGTATCCACGTGCTGAACACGATTGATCGGGACCAATGTACGCTTTTTGATTATGATCCCTCTTAGCAGGTCGATCTCTCTCTCCGATACATCATATTTCCATCGTTGCCAACGTAATTTTGGATATACCAATCCTATCAGCAGGTACATAAATAAAGCACCAAAGAAAAGTAGCGAAAACACGAACCAGTCGATCCCCTGATACCATTTTACTTCCGTATTAACGGTACCGCCAATAGAAAGAACTACAAAAATCACTAACGGGATAAACCATACCAACCCAACGATAAGTGCATTGACAGTCCATGCTTTGGTCGCGTTTTTGTGGATTCTCTGGGAGGGTTCTGTCTGCATAGGCCAATATTTCAGGTTTTTTCTAAAGGTAGAAACTAAGTGCTATTAAAAAAATTAACAGCATAAAAAAAGCCACACAATGGTGGCTTTTTTATAAACTACGCAATTGTAGAATATTACATTTCGTTTTTCTTAGCCTGAATTTCCTGACGAATTTCGTGGGCCATGTTTTTAAGAGTCATCAGATGCTTACGAGCCCGGGTTCCGGCTGCTTTGTTTCCTTTCTCATAAAACTTCTGCATGTCAACTTGTAATTCTTCAACTACGTTGTTGATGTCGTCCATTCTACTCATATGTGTACTCCTTTAAATTATATTTCGGTTAAGAGCATTTATCTCAACGAAAAACACCCGCTACTAAAATGTACTGTACTTAAACAGCATTAAATTCTGCGTTAATTTAATAAATAAGTAGATAAATACATTTTTTTCTTTGTTATAATCTTTGAGGGACTTTCTCATGTTTTGTTCCCTGAATTTCTTCAACACTAAACATAAGAATGAGTCCTATCACCAACAGCAGTAATATGGCACTCATACCCCAACGCTGACTGTTCATGATCAGGGTGATCCAACCTACCATGATTGGCCCGGCAAATGTCGTCACTTTTCCGGATAATGCAAACAGTCCAAACATTTGATTTCTTTTATCTTGTGGCGCCAATCTTCCCATGAATGTGCGGCTGGATGCCTGTACCGGTCCCACAAAGATGCCAAGCAGCAAACCCCAGATCCAGAACCAGGTTTCGGATTCCACAAAAAGTACCGCCACTACCGGTATGATCAATCCTGTTAAAACCATTACAATGGTTTTCTTGCTTCCGCTGATATCATCCAGCCATGCAAACACAAATGCCCCTAATCCTGCTGTGACATTGAGAGCGATTCCAAACATGAATATCTGACCGGTATCAAAATTAAAGGTCCCGGCAGCATACACTCCACCCATCGCAAAGATGGTGGCAAGTCCATCATTATAGAAAATCCTTGCAAGCAGAAATTTCCAGATGTTCGGCTCATCCTTTAACATCACCAGCCCGTTTTTCAGCTCTCGCTTACCGTCAGTAAGAGCCTGTTTGATGGTTTTGTTTTTTGAGGGAGTATCCGGAGTTTTTAAGAACAAAGGCAGGCTGAACAAGGCATACCACACCGCTGTAAACAAAAAAGTAATCCTTACATTTTGAAGAGATCCTTCATTCAGTCCAAAAAGCTCCACCCCGTTCTCAACAAATCCAAAATAAGAGATGATCAGGCAAAATAATCCGCCCGCATAACCCATGGCCCACCCCCAGCCTGACCACTTCCCAATATTAAGGCTGGTCGTCAGATCAGGCAGCATCGCGTTGTAAAAGATAAATGAGAGTTCCGCTCCAACGGTGGCAATAAAAGCCATGACTAACGCAAACCAGATGAAATCGGTACCGGGTTCGGCAAACCAAAGCATTCCGCAGCCAAAAATACAGATCAGCGTAAAAAAGCCTATCCACGGTTTACGACGCCCACCCTCATCCGCAATGGAACCCAGTAATGGAGCTGTCAGCGCTATCACAAAACCCGCCAGTCCGATCATATTCCCCCAAAGGGCGGTTCCGGTTGTTTCATTTTCAGCTATGGATTGCGCAAAATAGGCCGCAAACACAAAGGTTTGGATCATCACGAAATAGGCGGAATTGGCCCAGTCGTACATGGCCCATGCAAAGAGTCCTTTAGTAGAATCGGGTTTCGTCATTGGTTCATTTAGAGGAATATGAGCCCGAATATCGCCCCTGAAATTGGAAAAGCAAAATTCACTTACTATTTATTAATCCTTTTTTAACTACATTCATTTTTCAAAATAATGATACATATATGAACAGACCCTGCCTTAAGGCTAAAGCTGTGATCCTTTCTCTGGCTTTGTTATCACTTTCACCCGGTTTTCTTTATGCCCAAACTTTGCCCAATGTTTTAGGAGATCCACATTACGGGCTTAAAGAGTTTGATCAAACCTCTACCGTTATAACTCAGGATATTATGGCAGGGGGCACATTCGATCTATCCGGCATGAACAGCGATTATGAAGGTTTCATCAGTTCGGCACCTGATCTTCAATTCAAATACACGGAATCTGATGGTGAACTTAACTTTAAAGTGGTAGGTAAAACCGATGAAACCGATCCGATATTACTGATCTTTTCTCCTTCTGGTGAATTTATTTATAATGATGATGTTGAGGAAAACTCCTACCGAGCAGAAGTAACCATAGAAGACCCTGAATCAGGAAATTATGCGGTATGGGTTGGTAATTATGATTCTGAGGATTTCATTTCAACTACCTTGGTGATCTCTGAGATCAACAGATATGGAAACAG
>JAASTO010000010.1 GCA_021767245.1 Balneolaceae bacterium | reverse complement strand
TGGCACGATAAATATGATTGAAAAAATAAAAGCCTGTCTCACAAGTGTGAAACAGGCTTTTAATTATGATCGTTAACCTCTTTTTAGTTTGAGGCAGGAGCTTCTTTTACTTCAAGTAATTCAACTTTAAAAATAAGAGTTTCATTAGGTCCAATTGGACTGCCTTGTGGAGGACGTGCTCCATATGCCAGTTCAGAAGGAATATAAAATTCGTAAGTGGCACCTTCTCTCATTAATTGAACACCTTCAGTCCAACCGGGAATAACCTGATTCAGTGGAAATTCAGCTGGTTGACCTCTTTCGTAGGAACTGTCAAATACTTCTCCGTTAATTAAACGTCCTTCGTAGTTAACACTTACAATGTTTTCAGCTGATGGGGAATCTCCGTCACCTTCTTCCAATACCTTGTACTGCAGGCCGGATTCTGTAACCATTACACCTTCTTTTGCTTTGTTTTCCTCAAGAAAAGAAACGCCTTCTTCCTGATTTTTTGAGCTGCGTTCTTCGTTCATCCGCTGTACGTAACGGTTTACCACTGCAAATACTTCGTCTTGGGTCAGCGCACCTTCCTCAGAATTCAATCCTGTATTTAATCCCGCGGCATAGTTACTGAGGTCAATGTCTGTGATCCCTTCACGAGCTAAAAATGTTCCGTTTTGATAACCGAGGGCATAACTTACACTGTCAATTTCTGTAGATAGGTCTGCTTTTGCCGCATCACCCATATTTTGATCACATCCTGTGATTGCGATAGCAGTTACAAGTAATGCAGCTAAACTAATGTTCTTAAAATCCATGTGTATTATTGAGATTTAAATGATTTATGATTTTTCAAAGGTTTGCAAAATAGGGGAAATCATGGCAAAGTGGAATAAATAATCATTTAATCTGTGTATATTGTAGGATAGTTTAGAATTTTTCATAACAGACGAGTACGAATACATTGACATTTAACGATTTTGATTTACACGACGACCTGAAAGCGGGTTTGAGAGACATTGGATATACAGAGCCGACACCCATTCAGGAACAATCGATTCCCATTATTTTAGATAAAAAAGACTTAATTGGGGCTGCACAAACCGGAACCGGAAAAACTGGGGCATTTGTGATCCCTGTCCTGCATCAGATTCTGCAGAATCCGTCTGAGCATACACAGGCTTTGATCCTGTCTCCAACACGGGAACTGGCTCAACAAATCGATGAACAGATATTTGCCCTTGGTTATCACACCGGTATTACATCTGCTACCATTATTGGGGGCGAGGACTTTTCAAAACAGGCTAAGGCCATTCGGTCAGGGATCGATATAATCGTTGCGACACCGGGCCGATTGATCGATCAAACCAAAGTACTGGATATTGATTTCAGTCACGTGAAATTTCTGATACTGGATGAAGCGGATCGAATGCTGGACATGGGATTCCTTCCGGACGTGACCAAGATCATCAAAAAACTACCTACAGAAAGACAAACGTTACTGTTTTCTGCCACAATGCCGGATCAGATCAAGAAGCTGGCAAACGATTTCATGAAGCAGCCTGAAAAGATCGAGATCGCTATTGAGAAACCGTCGGGCAGTATTACCCAGAAAGCCTACTTCGTAGATCAGAAAGATAAACTCAAACTGGTTCAGGACGTTTTAGATGAGACCGAATGGGAATCATGCATCATTTTCTGTGCCACTAAAAGAGGGACTGATGAGCTGGAACGTCTGCTGATCAAAAAAGGAATCAAGGCCGGTAGTATACACGGAGACAGAGATCAGGATGAGCGAAATAAATCGCTGCATGAGTTTAAGTCAGGGAAGGTGCCGGTAATCGTGGCAACGGATGTATTAGCGCGTGGTATAGATATTGATAACATTTCAATGATCATCAATTACGATGTTCCACGACAGGTTGAGGATTATGTACATCGGATCGGTAGAACCGGACGGTATGATAAATCCGGTATTGCTGTGACCTTTGTCAATAAAAAAGACCGAAGAGCCTTTTCTGCTATTCAGGACAAAGTTGGTGATCAGCTTGAGATACTGGAAATGAACAAAACGAGAGATAAGAGCTCAAATAAATCTGAACATTCCGGGAATAAAAATCAGGACTCAGGCAAAAAACGCCGAAAAGCACCTGATAAAAAAACGGACAAAAGCAGTTCGAAAGAGTCCGGTAAGGAGCAAACAGATAATAAAGATACTTCTGAGACCGACAATGATCCAAAACCCAAAAAGAAGCTGACTAAAAAAGAGATAGAGGAAGCAAATAAAAGGGTAGAAAACCTGGATAGTGTGGATGTGGTTTTAAAAGGTAGTAAAAAACGATCCTCTAAAAAACCGGATGATAAAAAGAAGAGTGATTCCGAAAGCGATCGCACTCATTCAGGCAAAGGAAAATCCAGACGTAAATCAGCTGATTCCGGTAAGCAGTCTAATAACAATGAACCGGTTATTCCGGCTGAACGTATCAAAAAAGCTACTAAGAGAAATCAGAAATCTCTGAAACCTGCCAAAGGGTTTTGGGGACTTATCAAAGCTCTCTTTTCTTAATTAATAGTTTATACAAACTTAACACGTTTAAATGCAGCAAGCTTTAAGTTAAAAATAAAAGACATGAGAAAGTTTTTAGCATTTCTTCTTATTACCATTTCATTCACTGCAACTCAGCAATCGACTGATCATAAGATCGAAAACATTAATGTTGCTGAGGAAAATGCTACTAAAGACCTTTTACCTCTGGTTGAAAACAAGAAGATCAAAAATGTGATCCTGATGATCGGAGATGGAACCGGATTGGCACAAATTGCCTCCGGTCAGTTGGCCGTTGCAGGTCCGGATGGATTACTTCATATGCAAACCATGCCGGTTACCGGGATCGTAAAAACTCATTCATCTGATAACCTCATCACTGATTCAGCAGCCGGTGCAACTGCTTACTCCTGTGGATTAAAAACCTACAATGGAGCCATTGGGGTAGATCCGAGCCAAATTCCATGTAAAACCATACTTGAACTGGCGGAGGAGAAGGGGTTAAGCACAGGCCTGGTATCTACATCTTCCATTACTCATGCCACACCGGCCAGCTTTGCATCTCATGTGGTGCAAAGAAGTATGCAAGAAGATATCGCAGCTGACTTTCTGGATTCAGGCGTGGAAGTATTTTTGGGTGGTGGAGTGAAATGGTTTCATAAGGATATGCGGTCGGATTCATTAGATCTGTTGCACAAATTCCAAAATAATGGATATGAGATCATTCTTGATAAAGACAAACTTTCCACTTCCTCATCAAACAAAATGTTAGGCTTATTTTCTGAAGATGGATTGGAAAGAACAGAGAATGAACCTTCATCTAAAGAAATGGTATCTAAAGCTTTGGAAACCCTAAATACGAACGATAACGGCTTTTTCCTGATGGTAGAAGGAAGTCAGATCGATTGGGCAGGGCACGATAACAATGTTGAGTACCTGAAGCGTGAAGTGCAGGATTTTGATGAAGCCGTTCAGGAAGTGCTTGAATTTGCCCTCGAAGACGGAGAAACTCTGGTAGTACTAACAGCCGATCATGAGACAGGGGGAATGACCTTGCAACGTCAGGTGGCAGAAGGTGATTCACTTGAGGTATTCTGGACCACGGATTATCACACCGGAATTCCTGTGCCTCTCATGGCTTATGGTCCTCAGGCTACTGAATTCATGGGGTGGAGAGATAATACCTACGTGGGAATTAAAATTGCTGAATTACTTGGATTAGGTGAGTTCCCAATTCTGGAATGATATCTTTTAGAGCTGAAAGGTTAGCTTAAAAAAGTAAGTCAGATTTTTTCTTGCCTATTTCAAATCAAGTAACAGATGAACTGCCAATTCCTTTTTTATTGGCTTGTCTGATGAAAGATAACTTAAATATTGTACCGGAGACATCCGGGTTCTTTTTATAGACCTTATCAGCATATAATTGTTCAGACAACAGTTCGATCAGATGAAAGCCTAAAGAAGAGTCTTTGGCGTTCTGAATGTCCTCGGGAATACCTACACCATTATCTATAATAGAGATCTCCAGCTGATCATCTTCTTCGGATAAATTGATCGTCAACTTTGAGTCGTCAATACCCCTAAATGCGTGTTTAAAAGCATTAGTTATAACTTCATTGACAATGAGTGAGGCCGGAATAGCCTGATTGATGTTCAACTTGACAGGTACGGCATGATACTCTATCTCAACTTTATTCTCGGATTGTAAGGTATCCGTAACGTTTTTAACTAACTGTTTGAGGGTTTCTGAAAAATCAAGCTGTGAAAAACTTTTCGACTGATACAGTAATTCATGAACCGAGGCCATGGTTTTTATCCGGACCACACTATCATAAAGTTGTTCCTGCAGCACTTTATTGTCAGTTTCAAAGGCTTGAAGCTGCATCATACCGGAAACAACAGCCAGGTTATTTTTTACTCTATGATGAATTTCAGCAAGCAGGGTTTCTTTTTCACTAAGTGAAGCTTTCAGTTCTTTTTCGGTTAATTTTTGATCCGAAATATCCCTGACGGCACCGATCATTCGAACAGCATCTCCATCTTCATTCCTGACAATGGTACCATTTTCAATCACATTTGCATAACCACCGTTTTCCTTTTTAAACCGATATTCGCTGGACCATTGACTCATAGAGGGATCGTTAAGCGTAAATTTCAGGTCTCTGATTACTTCCTCAAAATCATCGGGATGAACAAACTGTTTCCACTGATCAATGCGGTTATTTTTAACAGGATCGTGACCAAATAAATACTGAAGGCCATCACCCCAATTGAGTTTGTCGTTTTTGATGTCCCAGTCGTATATAGCGTCCCGAGTCGCCTTCTTAACATATTCAAAACGCTCAAGGCTATTTTTAAGATCTGTTTCAATATTTTTTCTATCTGTGATGTCGGTCAGTGAACCTACAATACCGATCACTTTGCCATCTTTCTTGATAGGAGCTTCATGGACTTCCACCCAAATGATTCTGCCATCGGCTGTTTTTAATTCAAGTTCGTAGGGTTCCTGAATTTTACCGGTTTCAAGAGCCTTCTGGGTTAGGGTTTTTCCAATATCATTAAGTGGATTGTCAGTTATGAAGTTTTGCCAGTTTTTACGGGCTTTGTCAGGTGGATAACCGAGGAACCAGCTACTTTGTGGACTTACATATGTTAAAACACCTTCCGTATCGTGTTGATAGAACATGTTAGTGGTGTATTCAACCACATTTTTGTACTTCTGCTGAATGGCATTTAACTCATTTTGTTTTCGGATCTGATTGACTTTCTGAATGAGTTGTTGTGAAATGGCTTTCAACAGGGTTTTTTCTTCCTCCAGAATTTTCACTTCAAAAGAAGAAACGACCTTTGGGTATCCGGCGGTGATCGTTAACTGAACATCATTTCTTGATGCAGATTCAGAAATTCTTTGTTTGGACCAGGATTCATTAAAAGGAACGGTTCTATAAACCTCGTTCATGTAATTTATTTGAGCTTGTGCTTTATCAGGAAGGTAAAAACCCTTTGGTATAATCTTAGCAGCCCGCTCCAATAGTGCTTCGATGGTCAAACTGTTTTCATCTAAATTAGAAATTTTATAGAGGCACTTTTGTTCTTTAACCCTCTCCGTTAAAGCCTGATTTGTTTTTTTAAGTTCTAATTCCGCCTTTTTTCTTTCTGTAATATCCTGTGTACTGCCGTAAATTCTTACACATTCATCATGCACAAATTCAGCCTTTCCAACAGCTCTGATCCATTTTTCATTACCCTTAGCTGTTACTATGATGAGTTCTACATCAAATGGAGTGCCAACTTCAATCGCTGTTTGAACAGCTTCAACGATCTTATCTCTGCACCAACCTTTTTTGTAGAAATTAATAGCAGAATCAAGATTCGGCACAAAATTCTTTCCAACCTCATGAAGCTCTTTCACATAATCCGACCAAAGAAGCTTCTTATTTATAAGATCTAATTCCCAGTTTCCAATTTTGGAAATCTTGTAGGCTTCGGATAGATTCTCCTGCAATTTCATCTCTTCGGTAACATCCATCATCAAACCACGGATCACAGAGGGCTCACCATGTTCTGTGACCACAGTTATTAGATCCCTGATCCATATGTAATGGCCGGATGCGTGCCGTAAACGGTAGTTCAACTCATGATTTCGACCATTTTTAACTTCAGTATGATATTTTTTCTGCACACGTTCTTTGTCTTCAGGATGGAGCCTCTTTGACCAGAAATTTTTTGTGTTTACCCATTCCTTAGGGTCGTATCCCAGATAGTGTCTGCATTGGTCACTTATAAAAGATATTTGCAAATGTTCAGGTTCCGCTTCCCAGATGATCCCATTTACTGTACTAATAAGGGATTCATATTTTTCTTTAGCATCGATGATACTTTTTTCGGCTTCTACACGCTCGGTGATCTCAAGCATGGAGATAAAAACTCCAACGATTGTACCATTATCTATGGCCGGTTTATTTTTGATCTGAAAATGCCTTTTTCCTTCCTGTGGATCATCAAATGAGGTCTCATTGGTAATGGTTTCTCCGGTAAGTACGCGTTCATAAAGTTCTTTGAGATCTGTATTTCGCTCTTCAGAAACATGAAGCCAGATCGAGTTCCCTTTTTTTACCTCTTTGCCAAAAATATCCTTATAGGTAATAAAGAATTTGGTGTTAAAATCAATGATCACCAGATCCCTGTTTAAATAGATAAAGCTGTCTTCCGTATTGTTGAGCATCAGGTTTCTTGCTCTTTCACTCAAAACCTGTTCAGTCTTCGGGGTTGCAGAATTAATGATGTATTCAACCTCACCGTTATCATCAAAAACCGGAGTGTTTATAACCTTCCAGAATACTTCTTTGAATTCACTGCCATCCAGCATAATGTCATATCTGATAACAGACATTTCATCGGGTTGTTTTGAGTCAATTACCTTTAGAAAGGATTGTTTTAGCCTGGATGGGCCATGTGGAAGATCTTCATTCGGGTTAGGAGGAAATTTTTCAAATAACCCATATCCGATCAGGTTATCAGCACTCATTTGAGTCATTTCGCAGTATGCATCATTTACCTGAATGAATATAAATTTGTCCTCACTGGGCTTCAGGATAGAGGTAGGAGTTGGAGAAGCTTTAAAAATCTCTATGATTTTGTTCCGATCAACCATGTGGTAAGCTTGACTCCTGATAAATGTTTGAATGAAAGTATTCTAACCCTAATACATATCGGGAAAAATACAATTGCAGATTAACCAACGCCGATTAACCATTTCAAACCAAAATAAATCTTTAAATTATTGAAGCAAATAAAAAAGCCACAGGTTCTCTGTGGCTTTTAAGTAATGGATTATCTTTAAAAATAAATGGAAGCAGAGATCCTTGCCTGAGTTGAAATGTTGGTGTTACTGTCACCAAATCCTGTACCTAAATTGGCATCTGAACTGATACTGAATTGATCAGAAAAGAAATACTCAGCACCGTATCCTATGGCAAGGTTGAAGTTTGTCACTGAATTAACATTATTGTTATCAAAAGATGTGTTAGACAAGCCAAGTGCCCCTGTGATATAAGTTGCCAATGCCCGGTCTTCACTCACATAGTACCTTGGTCTTACACCCAATGTAAAATTGGTGGATTGGTCTTGTACACTATTCAGCCCAAAATATGGAGCCAGTGAAAGCTTATCATTTAACATATATGGAACCTCTATGGCTGTTTGTCCAACAAAATTGGCTCTAAGCCCAATTGTTCCGGATTCAGGCACATTTTGAGCCAGGAGTGAGGCTGAAAACAAACTAACGGTAAAAAAAGTAGCAATACTAAACGTCTTAATTGATTTCATGGGTTGTTGAATTGGTTCTCGATTTAAATTTTAGAACTGATGTGTGTTTAATGTGATCAGTCTATGTCATCTAATCCATATAACTCAATAACCTGCTGATAGTTCCGGTAATCGATCCCTTTTCCACGTACGATGGCAGATGGTGGTATCGCAATCACGCGTAAAATATCGTTGTGAAACAGGTCTGCATTGGCCTGATTGTTTCCGGCTACTTCACCTTCCAGAAGTAGATTAAAAGTGCCAACATCAAACTGATATCGAAGGTTAACCAGATCATTTTCGAAAGGAACTGAAAAGGGAAGTGCATGCCAGGCCGTCGTTCCTTCAAATCTCAGATAACCGTGTACTAACCCAAAGTCCACCATTTCTTCATCCAGATTGTCCCAACCATATTCAGCCATGGTGATATAGTCATCCACATATGTAAAATCGTTTGAATGGATATTGATCGTGCTGGAGTAAACAAGATCGGCATCGCCCTCAACATTATTATCGTAGATGGTGCAAGAGCTTAAAGTGAGTAAACCTAATGATACAAAAACGATCTTCAGAGCTTTCATGATATCCTCATGTATAATGTTAACTTTGATGGCTAAAGGTAGTTTATGAAGACTACTCACTAGATTATATCGCATGTTTTGATTAGGCAATTGATGCGATGCCTTCACACATTTCATAAAGTTCTCAAACGTAACCTAAGGGCATATTGGATATTATGTGTGTTAGTTTCTTGAGTTTTAAGTCAGGCTAAATCAGAACATGGAATATTCTTCAGGTTGGTTTAAGACTTACTGAAAAATCGTTAACTTCATATAAATGAATTTTAAGCAAATAGGGTGACACTTTGAGTAAAATTTTGATGGAAATATTGGGTCTATCCACCAGTCCAAGCAGTGGAGGGGCGTATGCCTTAATTTTAAGTGAAGTGGAAGGCAATCAACGGCTGCCTATCATTATCGGTTCATTTGAAGCTCAGGCCATTGCTCTTGAACTTGAGAATATAAAGCCGCCCAGACCCATGACACATGATCTGCTTAAAAAATTTGTGCAGAACTTTGACTCAGACGTCAAGGAAGTGTATATAAACGAGCTGAAGGAAGGTACCTTTTTTGCTCAGATCATTCTTGAACGAGAAGATCAGATCATAGAACTGGATTCCAGGCCAAGTGATGCCATCGCCCTTGCGGTAAGATTTGGATCTCCAATTTATGTAGATGATAGCGTATTGGTTGAGGCCGGAATTAAAACGGAACCCGAACAAAAAACCATTGAAAAAGCTTTAAACAGTGATGAAACCTCGCCGGGACAAAAAGAGTTATCACAACTCGAAAAGCTTGAGGCAGAACTAAAAACTGCCATCGAAACTGAAAATTATGAAAAAGCGGCTAAAATCAGAGATCGCATTTCAAAAATGAAAGGATAAACATTGGATATATCTGACTGTTCATTTAGTGAACTATCGTACTCAAAACTATTTACTACTTACATAAATGATTTTGAAAAATTAAGATCATTTTACTCATATAATCCCCTCTCAAAACAGGAAGTTCAACAAAAAGCTGAACGTGTTTCAGGCTTTGTTGACAGGGAAAAACTTATTGATGTCCTGAAAGATTTTCACTCCAAACTTGGGATCTCTGCTGCTCAAACGGATCAGGTTAAAAAACTCTCTCAGAATAATGCATTAGCAGTTGTAACGGGTCAGCAGTTGGGTATGTATGGCGGACCAGTATTTACGATCTATAAAACCTTAACGGCTATCGCACTAGCTAGGAAATACGAGCAGGAGCTGAATATTCCGGTAGTGCCCGTTTTCTGGATGGCCGATGAGGATCATGACTTTGAAGAGATCGCCTGGTCCGGAATCCTTGGCCGGCAAGACTATATTAAGGTGAAGCTAAACCAGGAGGGAACCAACAAACCGGTTGCATTCGAAAAGCTTGACGGATCATTGGAAACCTTCAGGGAAGCTATCAAAAGTGAGATGTTTGAAACTGATTTTTCAGAAAAGCTTTGGGATTTGATCGACAGTCATTACCAGTCCGGAAAATCACATGGTGAAGCTTTTGCTGGTTTTATTAACGAGTTATTTGCCGAAGAAGGACTGTTGATCGCAGGGAGTAATCATAAAGGTCTAAAGAATTTAGTATCAGATGATCTCGCGAAAAGTATCTCTTCTGCGGATGAGGTCTTTGAAGCTATTGAAACTAAAAGTGCTGAGCTGGAATCATTATTTCACCGACAAGTAATGAACGGTGATTCCAATTTATTCTACCTCAATGAAGGTTCAGAGAGGATAAAGATTCACAGGAATGGCGGACAGTGGATAGCAAATGATCAGAAATGGACAACTGAGGAGTTGGTTAGCCAGATACAGGATAATCCTGAACGGTTTTCTCCTAACGTTTTTTTAAGACCTATTATTCAAGATAGATTATTTCCAACCCTGGGCTATGTGGCAGGTCCCGGAGAACTCGCTTACTACGGTCAAATGCGTTCGTTGTATGAACTGTTTGATCTTGAAATACCCCTTATTATCCCGAGATATACAGCAACAATTATTGAATCAGGAATTGATCGAATCCTCGAAAAACTTCCATTCAAGGTGTGTGAATATGCCAAACGTATCGAAGACCTTGAATCAGCCTACGTTGAACAAACCGACAATGTAGATATTGAAGAAGTTTTCAGTGAGTGGAAAAATGATCTCGAAAAAGCAGCAGAAAAGCCTCTTAAAGTTATTGATGAAATCGACCCAACCTTAGATGGAACCGTTGGCAAGACGGTAGCCGGTTTTGAAAATGAACTGAATAAGTTAAAAGGTAAGGTATATCGCTCCATCAAACAGCAGGAAGAAACGCAGTTGAAACGGATTGAAAAGATTAAGATCAACCTGTTCCCGGATGGTGGCTTGCAGGAACGGGCGGTATCTCCGGTTTACTTTATGAATAAATATGGCACAGATATCTGGCATAAAATGCTAAAGGAAATGACTGAACAGGGTGTGGACCTAAGCAAGCACCATTTGATCATGTTATGATATGCCAGAACTAAGGAAACAAAAATCTGACCTTAGAAAACAGGTGCTGAGCCAAAGGCAAAAACTTGACTTCAATGCCTGGCAGGAGAAATCGGAAAAAATCACTAAAAAAGTCAGGCAGTTAACCGAGTTTCAGAATGCGAATGCGGTACACTGCTATGTTTCCATGAATGATAGAAATGAAGTGGCAACAGATTCCCTTATCGATGATGTTTTAAATTCTGGAAGGCAACTCATTGTTCCGGTCACCAATTTTGAAGATGGAACTCTAACGCATTCTTTACTGCCTTGCAAAGACATTCTAAAAAAAAATGAATGGGGAGTCAAGGAACCTACCATGATCAATGAATTTGATATCTCTAAACTGGATATTATACTCATTCCAATGGCAGCAGCTGACAGAAATGGTAATCGATTAGGTTACGGTAAAGGGTTTTATGACCGGTTCTTAAAAGAAAGTAAGGCATTTAAAGTTGGTATCATCTTTCATGAATTTCTCTTTGATGATATTCCAACTGAATCATTTGATGAAAAATTAGATGCAATTATAACCGATAGGGAAGTCATTTTCCCGTAACATTATTACATTCTTATCGTAGCAGGCTACAAAGGGACAATTATGGCAGAAAAGACAAAACAAAAGGCAACATCCAAAACGGGCACTGCAACTCTTGAATTTGACGAATTTGAGTTGAATTCCACCATGCAGGAGTTTCTTAAGGAAGAAGAAAAGGATACCGGTAAAAGTATATGGAACATTGCCACTATTTCCGGCATGGTGATGATCTTTTTAGCCTTTACTTTCATCATTCAAACGATAGGACTACCTACTGGGGAGTTCTTATCAGGTTTAACAGAAGGTTTAATAGGTTCTTCGGTACTTCCATTGATTGGCGGAGCGCTTATTACACTTGTTGGTTTTGGTTTTTTAGTAGGTGACCGCAAGAGAGCTAAAAAGATCAAAAAAGCTCGAAAAAAATCGTATCAACACTCTACGAAAGAAAGTTACGGAGACATACATGGATCAGAGGATAGTGGCACGAGTTCAGGGTCCCGTTTGAATAATGCATTGGATAGAGACCATGATAAAGCCTCAACGTCATCTTCTCAGTATTCATTGGATTCTTATGGATACCGTCACTCCAAAAAATTAATGAAATCAAGGTCTGATAAAAAGATCTCCGGTGTATGCGGTGGTTTGGCAAAATATTTTGGTATTAGCTCTACCGTAGTGCGCTTTATATTTGCAGCTGCTTTTATAATGGGATGGGGAGCCAGCTTATTGGTATACATTGGTTTGGCTATTGCCATGCCCAAAGAACCCATTGAACTTATGGATGATTTTGATTTTTGATCAGAGAGTTTTAACTAATTAGTTCTTTTAACAGAACTTTAAAGACATTCCTTTATTTGGGATGTCTTTTTTATTTTATTCCACTGAATTTAAATTACGGATCTCGTTTTATTACGAAAGATCAATAATACCTGACTGAATGCGCAGAAACAGAGACAGTCTTATTCTTATTGTAGATGATACCAAGCTTAACCTTAAACTGTTATCGCACGTTCTGGATAATGGGGGCTACGATCACATTGAGGCACAGAACGGGAGGGAAGCCATTCAGCTAGCTAAAGAGCATCAGCCTGATCTTATACTTATGGATATTATGATGCCTGAACTGGATGGTTTTGAAGCGGTAAAAAAGATCAAATCGGAGGATGGGCTCGAAGATATACCTGTCATCTTTTTGAGCGCTTTAACCGAGACTGACGATAAAATTCAGGCGTTTAAATATGGTGGGGTGGATTACATCACCAAACCCTTTCAAAAAGAAGAGACGCTGGCCAGAATTGACACCCACTTGAAAATACGTAAACTTCAAAATGAGTTGAATGAGCGTATTCAAATTTTGAAAGACCGTGAGATCGAATTGAGCCGGCTCAACAAAAAGAAAGATGACCTGGTTAGAATGGTAAGCCATGATATTAAAAATCCTCTAACAGGAATAATTGGGCTGGTCAAACTCATGAGAGACACTGACGAATTGTCTTCAGAAGATCGTAAGCACATGCTTTCAGTCATTGAAAATAGTGGCAACAACCTCCTGAATATGGTAAAGGAAGTACTTGATAGGGAGAGTAAAAAAGAGGAATCTGAATCTTTAAATCTTAAATATGTAGAACTCAGAGATGTTATAGAACAGGTTGTATCCATGAATAAGGCCAAATCAACATTGAAAAATATTGAACTGACTTATAATGTTGAACCGGATGATCTTCAATTGGAAGTGGATAGGAATAAGATCGAGATCGCCCTGAATAACTTAGTTTCAAATGCACTAAAGTTTACACCCTCGAAAGGTGAAGTTACAGTATCGGTACATCTTACAGATAACGATCAATTTGTACTGATAGAAGTAAAAGATACGGGTATTGGTATTCCGGAATCCATGCAAAATGATCTGTTTGAAAGTGACGTGAAATATTCCAGGGATGGAACCGTAGGAGAGGCCGGTACCGGTCTTGGTTTGGATATTGTTCAATTGTATGTGAACAGGCATAATGGAAACGTTTGGGTTGAATCAGAAGAAGACATTGGAACCAGTTTTTTTGTAAAATTACCAATACATGCTACAAACAAAGTTCAATAGAAACATATCATAATGTCATCCGTAGGGAAAAACATGATATTGAAACAAATACACAGACATTCGGAGTGGGTCATATTTGGTGCCGGACTTCTTCTGCTTGGCTTGATGAATCCTGAATCAGTGGGGAAAAGTTTATGTTTGTTTGATCTTATAGGGTTTGAATATTGCCCTGGAGAAGGCTTGGGCCACTCCATTGCTTATACTTTCAGGGGAGATATTCCTGCTGCAATGGAATCTCATTTAGCCGGACCACTTGCAGTCGTTGTTCTGGGTTTAAGAATTTTATATATCTGGAAAGAAATGATTACATCTCAATTAATGGATAAAAAGGAACAACATGGCTAATATATTAGATCACTTACCTGAACTAGAAGGTGACGAATCCTTATATGTGGGTAAGATACTGAATCAAATGAATGAAGAGGAAGCAGAAAAGTTTTCAAATGTTTATCGAAGCCGACGTAAAGACCCTCAAACCATCTTAATTACTTGTCTGCTGGGTTTCTTTTTAATAGCAGGAGTACATCGTTTGATACTGAATCAAGTCGGAATGGGAATATTGTACATACTAACCGGAGGTCTTTGTGTGATAGGTACGATCGTAGATCTGATCAATTATAAGGATCTTACTTTTCAATACAACCGAAATATAGCTAAAGAAGTCCACTCTTATATAAAGTAAAAATGAACAGACAAGATTCAATCAATTTACTGAAGCAGTATATAGAGAATGAAAACCTTATTAACCATTGTGAAATGGTAGCAAAGGCAATGGAAGCTTATGCACGCCATCTTGATAAGGCACAAGAAGAGGTTGAACACTGGTGGGAGGCCGGGTTATTACATGACATCGATTGGGAAAAGTACCCGGATGAACATCCAAACAAAGCTGTTGATGAGATCTTACCTGAACACGGATATGCTGAAGAGGTGATAGAAGCTGTAAAGGCTCACGCTCCGGAAAGAACCGGTAAATATCCAGAAACAGAGATTGAACGTTATCTTTTTGCCTGCGATGAACTTTCCGGTTTTATGAATGCAGTATCATTGATGAGGCCCAATGCGTTTGATGACATGAAAGTAAAATCGGTCACTAAAAAGCTTAAAGACTCAAAATTTGCTGCTAATGTACCGAGAGAAGACATCAGGAAGGGAGCAGAATTAATAGGAGTTGAGCTCAGGGAACATATACAGTTCCTGATCAATGTTTTTAAAGCATGATTATGAGATTTTTATTATTCTAAAGGGGTATTATTTATTCGGAGAGGTACAAACATCAACAATACAAGATAATATGAAAGTAATATACTATGCAGTTATCATAATTTTGAGCTATTCAATTAGCGTTGATGCCCAGCATTTAGAGAACAAACTTCATTATTCAGTAGATCTGTATGAAGGTTTAGACAAAGACTTCTACACTGAGAGTAATTTTGGCGTTAAAAATCCAATTTATTCCGCTTTTCCAGTGAATTCCATGCTGCGATATAATCGTGTGGATGGATTATTTATTGGTTATCAGGAAGAAAAAATGGGCTGGAATAACTCCAACTTCCTCAATGTAGAAAATGTTGATCTACATGGATTGGTAGGCTTTTCTACCGCCTTGGGAAACCTTCAATATTCACTGGGTGCAGAAAAAAGTATTGGAAATGATCGTAAGTGGTGGCTGATAGGTGGTGAGTTATATCAAACCACTTCAACTGAAGATTATTGGCGTACTGGAATTTTTGAAAACTCTGTTACATCATTTTTCACCGGTTTCGATTACATGGATTATCAGCAAAGTGATGGGTTTGGTTTCTATACCATGTTGAAACCAATGAGAAATGTTGAGGTAGGACTCGCTTATAACAACCAAACTGTAAGTACCTTAGAACAGCAAACTGAGTTCTCAATATTCAGTCGCTATTCTGACTGGAGGCCAAACCCGGCCGTTGATTCTCAGTTTGATCAGATCGGGCAACAGAATCTTACAGTTGGAGTTACATTCAATCCATATGGAATCAGAAGTAACTCAGCCCTTCAAACCACACTTTCAGCAAAAGCTGAACTTGCAAACATTGAAGGATTCAATAATGATTTTCGGTACAATTCCTATCAGGCAGAAGCCAAATCATTTCTTAGACTGGATAAAAGTACCATGCTTAAATGGCGATTGATGGCCGGTAGTATTACAGGGATAGCTCCTGATTACAAAAAATTTGCTTTAGGAGGTATTGGAAGCTTAAGAGCCTTTGGCTATAAAATGATGAAAGGTAATCAAATGCTATTAAGTAACCTTGAACTCGAATTTGGAAGTAGCAGGGATCACGGTAATAGTTGGCCGGATCTGAGTAACACCACGATCTCTATTTTTATGGATTCCGGTTATTCCAATTATAATAGTGGATTAGAAATGTCTGATGATCCCTTAGGTCATTACAATATTTCATTTGGTGATCTCTCTCATAATGTAGGCATGGGGTTGGGATTAGGTTTTATCAAGCTTGAGGTTGCAAAACCGATTTCAGGAGCAGGAGGGCAAAGTGTTTTTTGGCTCCGCTTAAATCCGACATTTTAAGAACAAGTTCTAATCTAATATCTATAATAAAAAACCCGGATCGTTCAAGACCCGGGTTTTTTCTTTAGGGCATTTGGTGCTTTTGCAGCATCCAAAAGCTCTTTTGCTCTTCCCGTACCTTTACGACCCTTGAATACTTTTGTTGCACTCTGTGTATATAAGATCAGTCCTAATTTTCTTTAATATGGATTATATCAATATATTCACTGTTTCTTATCTTACTGTATGAATATTCAGCAACTAACATCTATCAGCAGGGCGGAGTTGATAACCGCTATAGTAGCATTTCTAATTGTTTTAGTATTGGTAATGACTTCAAGACTTAGCAGGTTGTCGGGAAATGATGCTATAGTATTCCCGGTAGAATCCCAACTCACATTCACTCAACTTTCGGGTTTGGATGAGTTGGAAATGAAATTGGATTCCGTGGGAGTAAAATACCAACCTGACGAACTGCGATGGGCTGCTACCTTACTTGGGTGGCGAAAATATCAAAGAGGCAGTTATAAATTTGAAGGAGCACTGAGTTATAATGCTTTTCTCTCTAAAATGACAATGGGGATACAGGATCCGGTAGAAATTACCATTCTTCCCGGTACTTCAATTAGACGTGTATCCGAATCAATTTCCAGTAAGTTACATTTTGAAGAGGAGGAATTTATGGCCGTTTTCTCTGATTCCGCCTTCCTAAATACCAAACAGTTATCCAAAGAACAGCTATTTGGCAGAATGTTACCGGACACATATTTAACCTACTGGACCCGGTCTCCAAAAGAAGTTGTCAATCAAATATTGAGAGAATTTGATAAAAGAGTTATAGATCAACATGAAGGTCGATTTCAGGAGTTAGGTTACACTCCGGATGAGATCGTTACCCTGGCATCTATTGTAGAATGGGAAGCTAAGATCAGTGAGGAAAAGCCTGTGATAAGTGGTCTGTATTGGAATCGTTTGAACCGTGGAATGTTACTGCAGGCCGATCCTACCGTTAATTATGCATTGGGAGAGAGAAGAAGGCTTTTGTTTGAAGATTATGAATTTGACCATCCATTTAATACCTATGTTAACAAAGGGTTACCACCTGGTCCAATCACGAACCCCAGTTTAAGTACCATCGAGGCTACCTTGTATCCACAAGATCATGATTATCTATATATGGTGGCCAATCCTGAAGGAGGCCATGTGTTCACTAAAACATTCAGAGAACATCAGAGAGAAAGTGAAAAATGGAGAAATTGGCTGAGGGAACAATACCGTATAAAACGGCAGCAAGAGGCTTTACAAAGCAATTAATCTGAAAACTAACGTATGAATTGCTTTTGGTTAGTTACTGTTGTTAAGTCTTTTGATCTTCACATTTTGATTAATACGTGAACCTTCAAAACTTACCCGGTTAATAAGCCCTCTGTAGTTATTTAGTGATTTCAAACCTTCTTTTAAGTATTCAGGGTTTTGAACTCTTTGAAGGCTTTCAAGCAGAACTGAAGCAGCGTCATATCCAATGTAGGCAAACTGATTGGGTTGAGACTCAAATCGTAATCGAAATTCACTTTCAAAGTCATTCACCATTGAGTTGGTGGAATCTATTTCAAATGATTTTGTGTAATAAACATCCGTTTCAGGAAGTCGGCTGGAATTGATGTTAGCAGTTTCCCATTCTTCAGATCCTAATATGGACATCTCACTCCCCATTGCCTCAAGATTTGTAATCAGAGAGCTCATCAGAGTTTGTGCGATATTTCCGGTAAACGGAGCATAAACGGCATCTATGTTGTAATTAAATACAGTATCAACTTCAGGATCAAAATATTTAACATATTCACTGATATCATATCCTTCTGAGGCAAGGTCTTCCACATAGAACCGAACCACTTCTCCTCCGAGATTCCTGACCTCATCTAAAAAGGCATAAGCCGAGGCTTCGCCGAGAGAACCTTTCTCTGCTAAGACAGCCAGAGTATCATATTGCAGTGTTTGGATCGCGTAACGAGCCATTTCTTGTCCCTGAATAGCAAAGGTAGGGTTTAGTTGGAAAGTGTAGTTAAGATCAAGGTTGATGTTATCCGAATTTGCCAAAGGAGTAAGCAGTGGGGTTTCATACATCTCAGCATATTTTGAAAGCTCTAATGCTACTTCAGAGAACAGTGGACCAATGATAGCATCGACTCCATGATTCCATATCAGATCATTGGCGATAAAAGCGGCATTCTCTACATCTGCATTTGTATTTCGATAGGTAAGGAATGCTTTTTGACGGTTATTTTGTGAGTTAAACCGTTCAACGGCTAATTGAATGCCAAAATATAAATGCTGAGTGATCTCAAATTCATCCGCTTCCATATCAAATTCGGGTAGTGCGACCCCAATATTGTAAGATAAACCGGTAGGTGCCTGGGTGTATTTGTTTGGATTGTATAGTTGTACGTAAGAAGCCGAATCTTTTAATACATTAAATACATTTTCATAATTACTGGAATCAGAAATCTGCACTGTATTGGTGTAAGCTGTGAACAGTGACTTAGCAGAAGGATAATCTACTATTCCAATGGCGGCATCCACCAGGTCAAAACGAATTTCATCGTAGGATACCTCTTTAAAAGTCTCGAATCTTTGTTCAAGGGTTAGGTAATTAAGCAGATCCCGGTAAAAATTAAAGGCATCACGTTTTACACTTCCCTGAGTAGAAAATTCATTGATCTCGTACAGTGCATCAAGTGAAGCTGAAAAATTTTGAAGCTCAAAGTCAGCTAAGGCTTTAGTGTACTTAGCTTCGTAAAAGATCTCAGAACTAGTGTTTGTACTATCTACTTTATCTAAAACTTTTTTCGCTTTCAGGTAGTTATTTAATGCAAAAAATGATTTACCGGCAAATAGGTAGGAAGTAGGCTCTTCAATGGAGTCAAAGATGCGTAAAGCTTCTTCATAATTACCTTCTTCATAAAAATTAACCCCTGTTTGCAGGGATTGAGCGTTTGCTGTAACAAACAAAAAACAAAGAGTAAAAACCAGAGAGATACGTTTCATCATTTCCATAAGTTTAGGGTACACTAAGTATTAACTTAAATGAGACCTATTTGTTCTCGAGTAATTTTATTCCCACTCAATGGTGGCAGGGGGTTTGGAACTAATATCATATACCACCCGATTTATTCCCTTGATCTCATTAATGATTCGGTTGGATACATGAGCTAAAAATTCATAAGGTAAGTGCGCCCAATCAGCTGTCATTCCATCCAGGCTGGTTACTGCCCGTAAGGCACAAGTGAATTCATAAGTTCTTTCATCACCCATAACACCAACACTTTGAACCGGTAGAAGTACGGCCAAAGCCTGCCATACCTCGTGATATAGATCCTGTTTTTTAAGTTCCTCAACAAAGATATAGTCGGCCTCACGAAGTAAACTGAGCCGTTCTTTGGATAGATCTCCCAAAATTCTGATACCCAATCCCGGGCCAGGGAAGGGATGTCGTTCAATAAAATGATCAGGAATGCCTAAAGCACGACCTACATTTCTGACTTCATCCTTAAATAATTCCCTGACCGGTTCAATCAGGTCAAGTTTCATCTTTTCTGGAAGCCCGCCTACATTATGGTGTGATTTAATGGTGGCAGATGGTCCCTTGAATGAAACACTTTCGATCACATCCGGATAGAGGGTTCCTTGGGCGAGGTATTTAAAATCAGAGTCGTTTCCAATTTCTTTATCAAAGACATCAATGAAGGTGTTACCAATGATCTTTCTTTTATCTTCGGGATCTGAGACACCTTCTAATCTGGAAAGAAATAACTCAGAAGCATCAACGCCGCGAACCGGCAGGTGAAGATCTCTTGTGTAGAGATGCATGACCGACTCAAATTCATTCTTTCGAAGCAGTCCGTTATCCACAAACACGCATTCAAGCTGATCGCCAATAGCTTTGTGTATGAGTGTTGCCACCACAGTTGAATCCACACCCCCTGAGAGGCCACATAAAACTTTATCATCACCTACTTTTTCACGAATACTTTTGATCTGCTCGTCTATAAAAGACTCCGAGGTCCAGTCACCCTTAAGGTCACAAATGTTGTAGGCGAAATTCTGAAGTAATTGTTTTCCATGATCCGTATGGGCAACCTCGGGGTGGAATTGCACACCATATATATGATCCTCTTTATGCCGAACTGCCGCTACTTTAGCATTAGAGGTATGGCCAATGATCTCATATGATTCTGGCAGCTCATGAATATGATCGCCGTGACTCATCCAAACTACGCTTTCATTAGGAATATCTTTTAAAAGGTCTTCCTGATTGTCGATCAACAGATTTGCACGGCCGTATTCTCTTTTTTCAGCTTTTTCTACACTGCCCGGAATTTCTGTATGAGCCAGGAGTTGCAAACCGTAGCAAATTCCAAGAATTGGAACATCCCAGCTTAGAATTTCAATTTGAAGGGCAGGGGCGTCTTTGTCATTTACACTTTTTGGGCCACCAGATAGGATTATGCCCCCGGGATGTGGTTCCCTGACAGTATCCAGATCCACATTAAATGGGTGGATCTCGCAGTAGATATTCAGCTCTCTAAGCCGACGTGCAATGAGTTGCGTAAATTGTGAACCGTAGTCAAGGATCAGGATCCATTCAGAATGTCGGCTATGCATGAAATCGGTTTGTTAAATAATTAGGCGATAACCTCTTCGTATTCATCTGCAGTAAGAAGATCATCCAACTGATCAGGGTCTGATAGCTTGATCTTAACCATCCAACCATCACCGTATGGATCGTCGTTGACCAACTCAGGCTCATCTTCTAAAGCTTCGTTAATTTCAATAATCTCTCCATCAACAGGAGCATACAGGTCAGATACAGTTTTAACGGCTTCAACCGTTCCAAATGTATCGTCCTGTTCAAACTCAGAACCTTCAGGTTCAAGTTCTACAAAAACGATATCTCCTAGTTCACCCTGTGCAAAATCAGTGATCCCAACGGTGACGGTTCCATCACCGTTGTCCTTTATCCATTCATGTTCTCTTGTATATTTTAAATCAGCCGGTATAATCATCTCAGTTTCTGTTTGGTATGAATTTGAATTCTCTTTCGAGATATTTGGTATCGAAGGTGCCTTTTATAAAATTCTCGTCATCCATTAATTGAATATGGAATGGGATGTTCGTCTTTATACCTTCAATGACAAACTCTTTGAGGGCACGCTTCATTTTCTTTATGGCGTCTTCCCGGGTTGGGGCGCTTACGATCAATTTTGCGATCATTGAATCGTAATGCGGAGGAATTCGGTAGCCGGAATACGCATGGGTATCTAAACGGACACCATGACCTCCCGGTGGATGGAACACTGTAATTTTACCCGCAGAAGGCCTGAAATTATGTTCAGGATCTTCGGCATTGATTCGGCACTCTATAGCGTGGTTCTCAAAGTTAAGAGGGTATTCTTCGATCTTCTCGCCTGCTGCAACCCTGATCTGTTGTTCGATCAGGTCAATGCCGGTCACTTCTTCCGTTACAGGATGTTCTACCTGAATACGGGTATTCATTTCCATGAAGTAAAAGTTGTGGTCATCATCTACAAGGAATTCCACGGTTCCGGCTCCTTCATAATTTACCGCTTTTGCTGCATTTACAGCAGCGGTTCCCATTCTCTCACGTAATTCCTCAGTCATAAGGGGAGAGGGAGATTCTTCCAGTACTTTCTGATGACGACGCTGTAATGAACAATCGCGTTCACCGTAGTGAACGGCTGTACCATGTTGGTCGGCCATGATCTGTATCTCGACGTGATGTGGGTTCAGGACAAAGCGCTCAATATAAACAGCCGGATTATTGAAAGAAGTCTCTGCCTCTTGCCGACACATCTTATAATTTTTTTCAAGGTCTTTAGCATCCATAACCATGCGCATACCACGGCCACCGCCACCGGCAGATGCCTTGATGATCACCGGAAAGCCGATCTCATCACAGACCTTTTTGGCTTCTTCAAAGCTTTCAACCACACCGTCACTTCCCGGTACAACAGGAACATTATTGGCTATCATGGTTGCTTTAGCTACGGCTTTGTCACCCATTTTGCTGATCGATTCAGGTGATGGGCCAATAAATTTGAGATCATGTTCCCCGCAGATACGCGAGAATTCGGCATTTTCAGATAAAAATCCATATCCGGGGTGAATAGCTTCTGCATTGGTGATCTCAGCTGCAGCCAGAATGCTTGGGATTTTCAGGTAACTGTCTTTACCTGCAGGTGGCCCAATACATACCGCTTCATCTGCAAATTTCACGTGTAAGCTATCAGCATCTGCAGTAGAGTAAACCGCCACTGTTTTGATGCCCATTTCCTGACACGTACGAATGATACGCAGTGCAATTTCACCTCTGTTTGCGATCAGAATTTTGTTGAACATGAAAGCCGTTTTAGTCTTTTTTAATGATAAATAATGGCTGGTCAAACTCTACAGGTTGTCCGTCATCGACCAACACCTTTTGTACCGTACCACTGAACTCTGCTTCGATCTCATTCATGATCTTCATAGCTTCAACAATACATAATGTTTCCCCTTTGGAAATATGATCGCCCACTTTTACAAACGGATCAGAATCGGGAGAAGGGGACGTGTAGAAGGTTCCTACAATTGGGGATTTAACCGTATCACCTTCGGGTTGATCAGCTTTTTGTGCTTCAGATGCATCAGCCGGGGCTGCCTGTTGGGCTTGCGGAGTAGCCGGTTGGGCAGGAGCTTGTGGCGCCGTTTGAGAATAGCTTACCTGCTGTACTTCCCCTTGTTTTTTAACTTTGATCTTGAAATCTCCTTCTTCAAGTGATACTTCATTTACATCACTTTCGGAGATGAGTTCTAATATGTTTTTTATGAGTTTTAAATCCATGATAAGTTTTATTTAGCTCGTTCTATATATTCGCCGGTTCTGGTGTCAACTTTGATCTTTTCATTTTCATTGATAAAAAGAGGAACCTGAACGGTTGCACCCGATTCCAGGGTAGCCGGTTTACTTCCACCTTGAGCTGTGTCGCCACGTAACCCAGGATCGGTTTTTTCAACAGTTACTTCAATGTGGTCTTTAGGTTCCGCATAAAGTATGCTTTCCTCGTCAGCATTCACGACTACCGTGCAATTCTGACCTTCAACAAAATATCCTTTCCTCTCAACTTGTGAGGCGTTGACCGGAACTTGTTCATAGGTATCTGTATGCATTAGGTAGTACAGCTCACCATCATTGTAGAGATACTGGTAATCGCGAGTTTCAACACGCACAGATTCAGCATTTTCCCCTGATCGCCAGGTTTTATCAATATTCTTACCATTCATGATCCCCTTTAGTTTTGTTCTTACAAACGCGGGACCCTTTCCGGGTTTAACATGCTGAAATTCAGTGATCGAGTACAGTTCACCGTCAAGATCCAGAACCATTCCGTTTCTGAAATCTGATGTAGATACTTTTGACATTCTTTAGATTCTCCTTAAATAAAATTCATCCAAAAATAGCACCTGCCTCTTTGGATAACAAACCTGTTTAAATGAAATTAGATACCAAGTTATAAAGGATGGCGGCAGGACATATAAATTTGATGAATATCGGCCACACTTTTGAGAATAATGTCTGCTTGATGCCGGCATAACCATATTCCATTTCGGTTAAGGCATTATCAGTGGTCCATACATAACCAACAAACAGACAGATAAGGAATCCACCTAATGGAAGCCCAATACTGCTAAACAGGTAATCGAACCAGCCGATCATAACAGGGAAGAAGGCCACGCAGATGGACACAACAAGAATTCCTAAACCAACGGACCATGCAGCTTTTTTACGCTTCACCTCAAATTCATCGATCACGTAAGATACCGGTACCTCAAGAAGTGATATGGTTGAAGTAAGAGCAGCAATGCTCAATAAGAGGAAGAAAGTTACACCAAGCAACATACCGACACCACCGCCAATCGTGTGGAACAGGGCGGGCAAGATCTGAAATACCAGATCTGTACTTGAGGCTAATGACCCACCGGCGTTGATGTTAATGCCCTGACTTTGAGCCAGATACATGGCAGGTACGATCAACAGACCGGCTAAAAATGCAATTCCAACATCTGCAAGCGTTACGAAAGCAGCCGCTTGCGGAATATTTTCTTTTTTGTTCAGATAAGAGCCGTATGTAATAAGGGCTCCCATACCTAGTGAGAGAGAGAAGAAGGCCTGACCCATGGCTGAGAATATCAATTCAGCATTGATCTTTGAGAAATCCGGAAGGAGGTAAGTTCGAACACCTTCGGCGCTTCCCGGCTGAAGCAATACGTATATGATCATTATAACTATGATACCAATGAGTAAAGGCATCATGGCTTTTGTAGCCCGTTCAATACCATCACTGACCCCACCGGTAATGATCTTAATGGTACCCAGCATGAATACGGTGGCAATCAATGCGTTTTTGAATCCGTTTCCGGTATCGGTTAACCAGTCAGCTGCAGCTGCCCATCCGAAGAAGTAAAAGATCTCTTCGAAGGCAAAACCAAATGCCCAGCCAGCAATAACGGTGTAGAATGAAAGGATCATCACTCCGCATATAACACCCCACAAACCTACCAAAGGGAAGAATTTGTTTGAGGTAATAGCTTTAAACGCTCCAACAGGATTTTTTCCAGACTTACGGCCAATAGCAATTTCTGCTGCCATTACGGGGAAACCTATGGCAAACGTACAAAGCAGGTAAATAATCAGATAAGCAGCGCCACCTTGAGTGGCAACTTTAGTTGGGAAGGCCCAAATATTACCTAAACCTACAGCTGAACCCGCCGCAGCGAGTATAAAGCCAAGTTTTGAATTCCAAGAACCTCTGTCAGTGGTGGTTGTTCCAGCCAAGTGTATTCCTCCTTAGGATGTTATTTGTTTAGACGGCGTAAAATATTTTAAGCTTTACTCACACGCAACTTTCTTAAAATAATTCCGGAGCTTGCAGGCACTTTATACTTAGTTTTAACGCTTTTTAAAGTTTTAATACCTGAATGCTGATCATCTGTGACTATTTCCCAGTAACCTTCCGGTAGTATGATCTCATAGTCCTGCTCCAAACTTGCGTTCAATGATACAAAGTAATTATACATATCACCTGAACTTTTTCCGTCAATTGAGAATGTGATATGTAAGGGATCGTTATACACCTTGAAATGAATGTCCTCAGGATTTGATCTCCTGAATGCAGGTGCGTTTAAACGTAGCTTTATCAATCCTTTATAATAGTTAAATAAGGACTGATTGATCTGAATTTCGTTAAAATTAAGCCAATTAGTCCGGTCATCTTTGTTGTAGGTGTCCCGATCAATCTTACCTTTTTGAGGGTCTATATTCTTGGGATCACGAATGATCTTTGAGCGAGCCCATTCTTGTCCAGCATGCATCATAGTTATACCCTGAGAGACAAATAAAACGAGTGCTGCGATTTTTGCAATAGATTCTTCCTGAGCATTCAGGTCTACAATATGACTCACATCTTCAAAGACCTTATCTGCTTTTTCAGGGTCTAAGGCAATGCGGATATAATCCCCCAGAGTGTACCCATCATGACTTTCCAGGTAGTTTACGGAATGATCAGAATGATTGAATAAACCGTTTTCACCTGATCTGAGGGTTCCACGAATCAAGTTTTCCAGGGCAAATCTTGTGTTATGACCGGTACTTCCAAATATCAGGCCTTTGTCCTCTTTCGGATTATATCCTTTTATGGTATTTCTGAACCGATCATTCCAGGATGACCAACCATGATCAGAGAATCCATCGGGTTTGTATTCTTTGCCCCAGGGTTCAGCAATGAGTAGAACATTTGGATTGATCTTTTGGGCTTCTTCCCGGATCAGATCTACCGTTTCCCAATCTATGATACCTGCCAGGTCAAAACGAAAGCCATCAATATGATATTCTTTCATCCAATACTTGACGGATTCCACGATCAATTCACGTGAATACCTGGCTGATGTATTTATATCATTTCCGGTCCAGCTATCGTTGGTAAAGTTACCGCTGTCATCTAAACTGAAATAATGATCCTTGGCAGTGTATTTAAGAGGGTTTAGGTCATAATGAGATGCGTGATTATAAACTACATCCATCAGAACCGTAATGTTTTCTTTGTGAAGGGCTTTTATCAGTTTTTTAAGTTCTTTTTCAGCCGTTACTGTGCTTCCATTAACTTTATTCAGTTCTAAGGTGGCATCAGAAGCATAAACCGTTTCAGGGGCAAAATGAAAGGAGGTCATGTACCCCCAGTAATTGATGGAATATGGATTCCAGACATTCTTGATTCCGTTTGGGATCGTTTCATTGAAAGGAGGCTCGAAATAAGCAAACTTTTGAAGAGGTAAAAACTCTACTGCATTCACTCCCAGTCTTTTAAGGTGACTGATACCCCCAACTTCAGCTTCCCGGAAATCGTTGTAAATACCCTTAACTTTGGTTTTTGCTGAACTGTGTGCCACGAGATCCTTAATGTGTGTCTCGTAGATGATAAGATCCCTGGGGTCATCGGGAACAACAAAGGTGTCATCTTCCCAGTCAAAGTCAGTGGGTTTGCAGATCTTGGTTTTTGGATATTGTAGGTAATGGTTCCTGGTTGTTACATGCCTGCTTCTTGGATCCGCAATGAATTCATCAGTGGAAAGAAAGAAATGATCATGAACCGGTCCCTGAATTTTGTAGGCATACCAGTGATCCGGGAACACATCCTGAATAAGGCAACTCCAGACCCCTTCATGGTTCTTTTCCATGACGAAGCTTAAGCCCTCTTCATCCTGATACTGTTCGAAGATCACCACTTCGACTAAATGAGCTTTTGGCGAAAACAACCTGAACAGGGTAGTCTTATCTGATACAGTACAACCCAGGGGATAATCCTCCATCCCCGATATACTGCATTGCTGATGTGAATTATTAGGCATTAAGTAATGGGGCTACCCGGTTCTGCATCTGTTTCAACAAATTTTAGGGATCCATCCGGATTTTCTGCCATAAGGATCATGCCTTTACTCTCAACACCCATAAGTTTTTTGGGAGCCAGATTGGCAACAACGCTTACTTTTTGTCCTGCCAGTTCATCTGCTTCAAAGTATTTTGAGATACCTGATACGATCGTTCTCTGCTCTAAACCGATATCCACTTTGATCTCCAGAAGCTTGTTGGATTTTTCGATCTTTTTAGCAGAAATGATCTTACCGGCACGCAGGTCCAGCTTCATGAAATCACCAAACTCGATATTGTCTTTAAGTTCAGGTACATCAGGGGTTGGATCTGCTTCTTTGGCTTTGTCGTGTAGTTTTTGGATTTGTTCTTCGATGATATCGTCCTCAATTTTTTCAAATAGTATGTCGCCCTGTATCACTGAGTCACCGACCTTCAGCATGTTGTTTGAGATATCATTCCATGTAAAAGAATCGGATATCCCAAGCTGAGATCTGAGTTGTTTCATTTTATTGGGGAGTATTGGGTCAAACAGGCAGGAGAGAGCTGCACTGATCTGTAAACT
>JAASTO010000009.1 GCA_021767245.1 Balneolaceae bacterium | reverse complement strand
GATGGCGCGGAGTTTATTCCCGGCTACCTTCTGAAGTCCGTCACTGAACACCTTCATTCCATAGATAAAGATACCCAGTGCACCAATTAGCTGGAGCAGGTCAAAAAATGAATACGTCATGTGCTGATCAATTAATTGTACGCTTTTATCTTAGCCGGGCTAATATAACAGATTTATATGTACTTATAATAAAGGAGCCTCAGGGAATGAGCTTCAAAGCCCGTGCTTTTTTGATGGCAACACTTCTGCGATTGACATCAAGCTTTGAGAAAAGATCCCGAACCTTGCTGTTAACTGTATTTACGGACATGGAGGTTTTGTTGGCGATCTCCTGATTGGAACAGCCGTCTGAAATATGAAATAAGATCTCGAGATCCTGTTGATTGAGCTCCAGATCCTTTACGACCTGCTTATTTCTCACAAATCGTTTTGTTTCGTTGCTGTTATCGTCCACATGCTTTTGAAAGGCGAACTTCTTCCAGATAAAAAAAGCGATGATGGCCAGGGCCACCAAAATGATCACAGAAATGAAAAAATTTGGCATCGATCTTTAAAGTTTCAGACTAAAATAGGTTCAACCTGAAATTAAGAAAGTGCACGGCTTTTTGGCATTAAATTACTCTTATATAGCCATGCACTTTCCAAAGGTTATTGATATCCATGAACCTTGATCAAAGCAGGTTTTCAGGATTCAGCCCTTTAAGCTCATCGGTTACAAATTTGCGTCCCTTTCGAACCAGTTCTCCATCCAGGTACACATCCGGGCCAATACAAACCAGATCCCAGTGAATGTTACTTGTGTTTCCGTTAGGGGCGATCTCATAATCCTTACCCAGAGTAAGATGGTTTGACCCGTAGATCTTTTCATCGAAGAGAATATCGTACATCGGGCTTTCGATCACGGGGTTTAGTCCGAAACTGAATTCACCGAAACGTCGGGCACCTTCATCTGTATCCAGGATATCTTTGAGGGCCTCGTTATTGGATGAGTCATAATCGACTACCACTCCGTCTTTGACCTCCAGTTTCACAAATTCAAAAGGCTTGCCCTGATAAACCGACGGGGCATAACTTATCACCCCATTTACGGAGTCAAGAATGGGAGAGGTGAACAGTTCACCATCCGGGATGTTTCTCTTGCCAAAGCATGGCACCCAGTTCTGTCCTTTTACAGAAAACTTGATATCGGTACCATCGCCTTTCAGGTGAATTTCATCTGTTGCTCTGAGTCGCTTTTCCAGCGGTTTCATGGCTTCCTCAAGGGCGGAATAATCGACGAGGCAGGCGTCGTAGTAAAACTCAGCAAACTTACGGGTAGGCATCTTGGCGTTCATGGCAAAAGCAGGAGATGGGTATCTCATAATGCACCAATTGGTATTATTGACCCTTTCGTCAAAATGTACCGGTTTCAGGAAATGTTCTGAATAGGCTTTGTTGGCTTCTTTGGATGCCAGGGAATTTTCGTAAATATTTTGTGAGGCCCGGATACCTACAAACGCATCCATCTGCTTCATCAGGGGCAGCTGATCAACCTGTGCCTGATTCTTCCAGAATGCTTCGTCACCGTTTTCTATCAGGATACGCTGTGTTTCAGCATCCTCGATCTTGATGAAAGGGTTTGCATCCTTTGCTCTGATCTGCTCAACCAGTGCCCGGAGTAGATCGATGCCATTCAATCCGATCAACTGAACCATCACATTGTGGCCTTTTTGTACTTCCGTGCTATGTTCTAAAATGAGTTGAGCCAGTTTCTGGTCTTGTTCTGAAATCATGCGTACGTCCGTTTAAATTTAATTTTTTAGAATTATTCGGATTAAAGGTACAGATCTGAAAAGCGAAGTAATAGGGTAAGCATGTAATTTTTAATTACAATAAGTTTTAAAAACCGCCTCATCACTTTATAGCTACCCGGCTTCATCGATCTTCAAAACATCATCACAAAGAGAGATCTCATCCGGGTCGTTGGATGCCAGGAAAATTAGAGTGCCTTTTTCCGATTCTGTTTCAATTAAACCTGAAACCAGAGCGTGACCATCTTTATCGAGATTGGAGCCGGGTTCATCCAGCATCAGGATCTTTGGATCGTTGACGAGAGCAGCAGCAAGTTTGGCCCGCTGTTGTTGTCCGGTTGAGAGATTTCCAAAGAGTTGATCTTTGAGATGAGTGATCTGACATCGTTTTAATAAGAGGTTCAAGGCTTCAGATTCAGCTACTTTACCACGAGCTTCTTTAAGAAAGCGAAGATTTTCAGCCACGGTGAGTTCAGCGTACAAATTTATATATGGAGCTGCATATCCCAGATAAGACTTGACTTCCTTTTGATCGAGTGAGTTACCCGATGCCATCCACTCAATGCTTCCAGAGTTTGGGCGAAGCAAAATGGCCAGGCATTTCATTAGGGTTGATTTCCCGCTTCCGTTATCACCGGCAATACCAAATACACCATGAGTATGCTCAAAACTGAGGCTCTGAAAGATGGTATTGGTGTTAAATTTCTTTGAAAGGTTTTCGACGCTGACTGATATCATGCCTCAAAGGTAGTAAGATTATCATTAAGAAGAATATTCAGCCGTTTTTTAAAGTTTTATAACAAAGGCCTATTTACTAAATCCTTAATTGTATTGCGACTCGGTAGGCTTTATTTTCAGTTTTAAGTTATATTTTGAGATATGCACGAATCGGTAGAACATATTATTGATAAACTGATGGGAGCGGTGAAAGCCGATAAACCCTACTATGTGCTCAAAGACCTTCTGGCTGCGGGTTTTCCGTCATTTATTGTTGAAAGAATTCGTATTGAGATCAATGAAAAGATCAAAAAAGAATACGAACTGAAAGAATCAGATTGGGTTGATACGGAAGAGATCCTGGTGGAGGATGCCTTCAACGATTTGCGGCATGCTTTATTTGCAAACTCAAGGATCCCGAAAGATAAGCTTTACAAGCTGACCGGAGAAGTCATTACGGATATTGTAAAGGTATATCTGGAACCGCGTCACCACATGGCTGACTACATCTACAAAGGCGATGATGAACTTTCTTTCTCGGAATTGATTGACCGAACAGAGAAGCTGACCATCTACAAACACTTTGGTCGTGCAATCCCTTTGTACATGCAAAAACGCGGTCTGCAAACCCTGGAAAAGAAACGCTGTAAATTGCTCATTCATAACCTGGATGCCAACCTGGTAGCCTCCTACACGGCCAAAGAATGGGCACAGGTATTGGAGTTATTGTTCACGCTGTTTGGCGGAAAGATCGATGCCAAGCTGATTCAACTGTTTTTTGAAGACAAGGGGCTGTACCTGACGGCCAAGGCTTTTAACGAACTGGATGAGGAGATTACCAAAGAGCGTTTTACTGAGATCCTATCCTATCCCGATCTGCTTGACGTCAAGTTGCAGGAGAAATTCCGGGATCAATTCCGGGAAGAACTGATCGCCCAAAAGAATCGGTTCGATCAGCCTGACGAAGAAGAAATGGAGCAGATCGATGAAAAAGAGCAGCGATTGCTGGATAGCTTTTTCGGAGATTACACGAGTGATGACCGGCAACTGACCGATCAGGAATCATTCAATGAACTTTTCAAGACCGAACAATCTGATAAAACCATTTTCGAGGAATTCGAGGAAACCCCGGATGCGGAAAAGATCTCGAAATCCATCAAAGAAGGGAAGTCATCCGATGAGATCCAAAAATTCCGTAAGAATCTGGTAACCGTTCTGGATCAGGCCGCTCATTCTTTCAAAAATCTATCCAGGGACGAGGGGGAGGACGATGACGAATATGAAGAAGGCGAGGAAGACTCTCTCAATGATCTTATTGGTGCCCCTGAAGAGTTACCTAAGCCTGTAGAAAATGAAAGTGAAGATTCGGAAATAGAAGAGGAAGAAAATACCTCAGGATCCGAAGTTTCAGATGATGAGGACGAATTGATCGATGAAAATGAAGAGGCTGAAGCCGGTGACGGTGATGAACCGATGTGGAGACAATTTCTGAGACCTGACCAAATGGACGTATTGATGGGTGGGGGAAAAAATGAAGCAGAGGAAGAACTGCTGATCGATGAGGATACGCTCTTTGAAGAATCCACTGATGATGGATCTGATGAGTCCATTCCCGAGTTATCGGATTATATGATCGGTCAGGAAAAGCTGTTCATCAAGAAAGTATTTGGGGGCAAAAAGAAAAAATATCACGACGCCCTCAGTTCCATTCAGGAGCTTGAAAGTTGGAATGAAGCAAGTGATTTTCTTCAGGAAGAGGTATTCAGAAAATATAATGTGGAAATGCTCTCAGAGCCGGTAGTAGATTTTACAGATAAACTTCAATCCTATTTTGACGAATTCAAAAATCAATAATTAAATATTTATGGCATCCAACCCAAAAGTAGAACGACTCCAGAAATTAAGAGAAGAAGCATTAAAGGGTGGAGGTGAAGCCCGGATCAAAAAACAACATGATAAGGGAAAGCTCACAGCCCGCGAGCGTATCGACCTGTTGGTTGACAAAGGTTCATTCGAAGAGATCGATAAGTTTGTGACTCACCGTAGCTCAGCATTTGGCCTCGACAAGCAACAGTTTTTGGGTGATGGTGTTGTGACCGGAATGGGTAAGATCCATGGCAAGCCGGTCTATGTGTTCAGTCAGGATTTTACGGTTTTTGGAGGTTCACTTTCAGAGACTCATGCCGAAAAGATCTGTAAGATCATGGATCTGGCACTGAAGAACGGTGTTCCAATTATTGGCTTGAATGATTCAGGCGGAGCAAGAATTCAGGAAGGCGTTTCCTCATTGGGCGGCTATGCCGAAGTGTTCTGGAGAAATAGTATGGCATCGGGTGTGGTGCCTCAAATATCTGCGGTGATGGGCCCTTGCGCAGGGGGTGCGGTGTATAGTCCCGCTTTAACCGATTTTATCTTCATGGTAGAGAATACCAGTTACATGTTTGTAACCGGACCGAATGTGGTGAAAACCGTGACACACGAAGAAGTGACCTCAGAAGAATTGGGTGGAGCGTCCACGCACAGCACCAAATCGGGGGTATCTCACTTTTCAAGTCCAAACGATGCCGTGTGTATTAACGACATCCGTGAGCTCATGAAGTATGTGCCTCAGAACTGTGAGGAAAAAGTGCCGATGATCGAATCAAAAGATCCGGATTCATCCAAAGCGAAAGCCCTTGATGAACTGGTGCCGTTGAATCCAAACAAACCCTATGATATTCATGACGTGATCAGCGGAATTATGGATAAAGGGTCTTTTTATGAGGTGCACAAAGATTATGCTGATAACATCGTGGTAGGGTTTGCCCGTCTGGGTGGACGCAGTGTTGGGGTGGTAGCCAATCAGCCGCTTTCACTGGCCGGTGTTCTCGATATCGATGCCTCTCTGAAAGGGGCTCGTTTTGTGCGTTTTTGTGATGCATTCAATATCCCGCTGGTTGTGTTTGAAGACGTGCCGGGCTTCCTGCCGGGAACCGATCAGGAGTGGAACGGGATCATCAAGCATGGTGCCAAGCTGCTGTATGCGTTCTGTGAGGCCACGGTACCTAAAATGACGGTGATCACCCGTAAGGCATACGGTGGTGCTTATGACGTGATGAACTCCAAGCATATCCGGGCCGATTACAATGTGGCCTGGCCAACAGCCGAGATCGCTGTAATGGGAACCAAGGGAGCTGTTGAGATCATATTCCGTAAAGAGATCGCTAATGCTGATGATCCGGAAGCCAAGCAAAAGGAACTGGAAGATCAGTACAGTGAGAACTTTGCACATCCGTACCTTGCAGCCGGACGTGGTTTCATAGATGATGTGATTCTGCCATCCGAAACCCGCGACAAGCTGATCAAACAGCTTGAAGTGTGTGAAAACAAAGTGGATTCAGTGCCTAAGAAAAAGCACGACAACCTGCCGCTTTAGAACACCCACTCAACGCGAGATATTTTATACAGATGATGGTATCGGGAATGCAATGCTAACCATTCCCGATACCCTGTCATCTTGCTCTTCCCTAACTGCCCAAGCAATGGGTTTGTCTTTTGATACGAATTTTTTGCACCTTCCTTCATTCTGTGAATTCGGATAATGTTATGTTATTTACCTTATAAATTTATTCATCAAACATTCATAGTTTATGAAACTTCTATACTTCTTTCTGTTTTTTGGTTTTCTTCTCACAGCCTGTAAAAATGGGGATAATAACACCAATCCTGACCACTCAACGGCAAAAATAGTTGAAAGTTCCTCTCCTTCACTGGGTGACAATGCCTGGTCGGTTGCCTCCGAACCTGAACTTATATTTGGATCCGAAGAAGGAGATAAGAATTTTCAGTTTTATAGGGTATATAGTGTTAAACAATTGAGTAATGGAAACATTGTGGTGAGTAATTCAGGGACTCACGAACTTCGATTTTTCGACTCAAATGGTAACTTCATCAAATCAACTGGACAAAATGGGCGTGGACCGGGTGATTTTGGAGATTTCAGTTCTATGAGGCTTCATAAATTCAACGATGATTCTTATCTCGTAAATGATAATGCAAATAACAGGGGTCAACTCTTTAATAGCAACGGGGAGCTGGTTTCTGTTCATACTATTGAGAAAATAAATAATGCAGGCAACCCAAACATTACGGATGTTTACACAGATAAAAGCATATTACTTGTCTCTTCAGTTGGATCTGGAGCATTGAGACCGGGTAATCCCGGAGAGATTATTCAAAATGAATTTGGATATCATCGGCTTCTCCCCGATTGGACATATGATAAAATGGTTTACAGAATTGCTGCAAGGCCAAGAGTTGTAAATGAATTCAGAGGCACCACCAATTTTCCATATATCCCGCTTACTGCCGATCCCCTATATATTACCGACGCTATAAATGGCGCCCTCTTTTCAGCGGCCTCTGAGCCATCCATTACTCGTGTAGACACTGCAGGAATCATTACTCATATGTATAAATGGAATTTACCCCGCACCAAAACAGATTCTATTTGGGACCGGTATAAACAAGAATATTACTTAGAACCCTTGAGCAGTACCCCGGATCGAAAAGCACAGTACGAACATATGCTCTCGCAAGATTTACCCATCCCGGACTATATTCCGGCAATAAGTGAATTAAAAACCGACTCAGAAGGTAATATTTGGGCTAAACGGTTTGTACTTCCCTGGGATGAAACGGAAGTCTGGGATATTTTAAGTTCTTGTGGAGAGTGGCTAACGACTGTTGACGTCCCTCAAAGTTACACGATTACTGAAATTGGCAGCGATTATTTATTGGGGTATACTGAAAGAAATGGATTTATCGAGATAGTTAAGATTCCGCTTATAAAAAATGCTTAATACCCGATTCTGTAAACTATAGTTAGTTTATATTAATATTACAATAGAAATGACAAGGGCTTCAAGCGGACGATTTTACATTTTACCCCTAATAAAATTCATTGTCTCACCGCTTAAGCTCTGAGCCGTTACCTCCTAAATCAAATGAGGGGTTGCGTTAATATGGAACCGTTATGTACAAATAGATGAGTCAGTACATCAACTTGTTTATTATACGTCATTGGCGTACATTCTATAAGTAAGAAATCGTTAGTGCATAGAGTTTTTAGAAACCCCTGTTTTTACAAAACTGATAACCAAGCTTATTTCTGATGAAGAGTATCATTTGCTCCAGTTACAATTATCTGTAAGACCAGAATCAGGAGATCTTATTCGTGGAAGTGGTGGTATTCGAAAGGTCAGATGGGCTGGTTCAGGTCGAGGAAAACGAGGTGGAATTCGTATCATATACTATTTCATAAAGGAAGATGACCAAATTTACATGCTGTATGCATATTCGAAAAGTAATAAAGATGATCTCTCAGCTAATCAAATCAAACAGCTGAAAACACTTGTGGAGGAACAATTATTATGAATGAAGAAATGTTTAACGAATTGCTTGAAAGTATTGAACAGGTCGGAAAAATCAAGAAAGGTAAAATGAATCCATCAAGGCAATTTACTATGGAGGAACCTGATGTTGCCGCAATTAGAGAAAAATATGGGATGACTCAACAAGAGTTCTCTTCTCTGCTTGGTATCAGTGTGGGAACCCTTCGGAATTGGGAGCAAGGAAGGCGAAAACCCCAGGGTCCAGCCAAAGTACTTTTAAGAATAGCAGAAAAAAGACCAAAAGCTATTTTAGAATCCCTTCACTAATAAATAACCAGCAAATAACAATTTGTTTTTAAATCGGACGCGGTCGGGGTGCGATGGAAACTTATTAGCAAGGAATTAATTTCACTTCTTCAAGCAAATCATAACCCCCATGCCACTTAATGACGGGGTCCTACACTCCTAAAAATCTCGGATCAATCCTTTCACAAGCGCAGCGAATATTTCTTTCTTTTGGTCGGCGGCTTCTTTGACCTCATCGTGATCCAGTTTTTGATTCACAACGCCCGCTGCGGCATTGGTTATAAGTGATACGGCTGCAACCTTGACGCCAAGCTTGCCGGCTTCTGCCAGCTCCGGCGCCGTACTCATGCCAACGGCGTCTCCACCCATGTACCTGAACGCCCGTATCTCAGCTTTGGATTCATAACTGGGTCCTTTGGCAAACAGGTAGGTTCCCATCTGTGTGTCTATGCCCAGTCCGGTAGCGATCTCTTTGACCCGGGCAGCACTTTGTTCCAGGTCATACCGCCAGTTGTGGTCGGCCGGTTCAGAGATCATAAAGAATTGCTTGATGATACTGTCAATGATCATAAGATCCCCAACCTTGTAGCGTAAATTGATGCCACCGGCTGCATTGGAAATGATCAGTTTATCCACTTCAAAAGCTTTGGAAAGCTGTACCGGAAGGACGGTTTTGGCAAACGTATGCCCTTCGTAGTGGTGGAATCTCCCCGAAAACGCTAGTACCGTTCGGCCTTCAATCGTTCCGAAGATCAGCGAACCTGAATGACCTTCAACGGTTGAAACCGGAAAGGAGGGAATATCACCATAGGGGATGACAACGGAGTCTTCGATATGATCCCCAAAACTTCCCAGGCCTGAGCCAAGAATAACAGCGGCATCGATCTTGGCCGGAAGCCCTGCTTCGGTAAGGTGTTCCTTGATCTCAGTAATATGTTCAGGCAGACTCATTGAACTCGATGTTTTCGGTGGAATATCCGGTCTTATCATCATAAGACGTTAGTTTATACATTGGATGCTTGTCTTCATGATAAGACATTATCACAAAACCTTCATCCAGGGCCAGTTTGGTGAGTTCTTCCCGGCGCTGTTGACTCACTTTAGGTTCAAAATCATATTTGGCCGCATACTTCCGGTTTACGGCACCCTTGGTTCCGATCACGTCACCGGCCTGAAGGTATTTGTGCTCACCATCATCAAAAAGCAATACCTGATGAAATTCAGTATGCCCCCCGATCTTTCTGACTTTGATTTCCGGGTAGGGCTGATCTTCTTCCTTCAGGAAATGAAGGTCTGCTTTGGCATCCAGGAAGGAGATGAACTCGGTCTTTTCTTCATCATAATATTCCTCTTTTTCTGTCACTTTCTTCCAGCCTTTTTCTGAAACCCAGATCTTTGCTTCGGGAAAAGTCAGTTCCCAATACCCATTTTCACGATGAGCCAATCCGCCTATGTGGTCATAATGAAGGTGACTCACAAAGATGTCCGTGATATCAAACTCTGTAAGGCCAAGTGCCTCAAGATTCTGCCGAACTATTTCGGGACCGGTATCTTCCCCAAACTCCCCAATGCCACAATCAAATAGGTAGTTTCTTTCAGGGGTGTGTATTAAAAATGGGTTCAGGGATAACTTGAGAGCTCCTTTTGCCGGAGGATCATCCCGATCGATCCTTACAAATTTCTTATCAAGTCCGACGGAAAATGTCCCCTCATAAAGGGGAGTCGCGTAGGTTTTCATATCAACTAAACTAATTATCTTTTGGTGAGGTTTGTTGGAAAAGTCAGTTATTTATCCTTCTTCTTGTCCTTGTCCTCAAATTTCTCATACGCTTTAATGATATCCCGCACGAGCTTGTGGCGTACCACATCTTCTTCTCCCAGGTACACAAAATCGATGCCATCGATGTCCTGCAGGATCTTCTGAATGGAAATCAGGCCGGAATGCTGGCGACGGGGAAGATCCGTTTGGGTGATATCACCCGTGATAATAGCCCGGCTGTTAAACCCTATCCGGGTCAGGAACATCTTCATTTGTGTATTGGTGGCATTCTGTGCCTCATCCAGGATCACAAAAGCATTGTTCAGGGTTCTTCCTCTCATGTAGGCCAGCGGAGCGATCTCGATCACATTTTTGGTGAGATTCAGATCCAAACGATCCCGATCGATCATGTCCTCAAGGGCATCATATAAAGGCCGAAGGTAGGGGTCGATCTTTTCTTTCAGGTCACCCGGAAGGAAACCGAGGTTTTCACCGGCTTCAACCGCAGGCCGCGCAAGGATGATCTTCCGTACCTTTCGGTTCTTCAAAGCCCGTACAGCCAGTGCTACAGACGTGTAGGTCTTTCCGGTACCGGCAGGGCCAATGGCGAATACAATATCGTTTTTAGACGACGACTCTACGATCTGTCGCTGACCCGGAGTTTTAGCGGAAATAGCTTCACCGTTATGCGTGTGAATGATCGTATCGCCCGTATCATCGAGGTCTCTGTATTCAGGTCGGTTTGCCGTGCTTTCTCCGGACTTTAGGTTGACCAATGTATTTACATCACCTTCTGCAACTTTACTTTTGCGGTCCAGAAGTTCCAGCATGCCTTCAATAACCTGGGTCGCTGTTTCAACTTCTTCAGTAGGTCCGGTTAGTTTCAAGCGATTGCCGCGGGCATTGAACTTGGTTTCCGGGAATGCTTTATCTAAGGCAATGAGATTGTGGTCGTGCAATCCAAACAGAGCCATGGGGTCGGCTCCCTGTAATTCTATGACTTTATCGATAAGAGTTCTGTCGTCTTTTATGGCTTCAAAATTAAATTATTGGAGAAACCATAAGATAAGGATTTAACAGAAGAAATGAGACGGCCGGAATGATATCGAAATGTTATAATTTGGCCGCTTTTTACTGAATTTTTTCAGTTAACTCCTGCACGCGGGCTGTGATATCTTCTGCACTGAACACACTGCTGCCTGCCACAAGGATATCGGCACCGGCTTTGGCTACTTTTTCAATGTTTTTAAGATTCACTCCGCCATCTACCTGAATAAGAAAACCAAGATCTTTACTGTCTCTGAGGGCCGCCAGTTCCGTAAGTCGTTCGTAGCTCGACTCAATAAAGCTTTGCCCGCCAAAGCCCGGATTTACGCTCATGATCAATACCAGGTCAACATCTGCAAGAATAGGTTCAATAGAGCTGACAGGCGTGGCAGGATTAATGACCACTCCGGCCATCAAGCCATATTTCTTGATATTCTGAATGGATCGATGGAGGTGGGGACAAGTTTCGTAGTGAACAGAGATGAGGTCAGCTCCGGCTTCCACGAAATTCTCAACGTACTGATCCGGATTCTCGATCATCAAATGAACATCAAAAAATGCTTCAGGCGCTGCTTTCTTTGCCGCCTTGACAATGCCGGGTCCATAGCTGATGTTGGGCACAAAATGCCCGTCCATAATATCACAATGGATCCATGAAGTACCACCTTTCAATGCATCCTGAATATTTTCGCCCAGTTTAGTGAAGTCTGCTGCAAGGATAGAGGGTGCAAGGATCGGTAGTTCGAAGTTCATTTAATTTAGTTATTTGGATTGGATGGATTATTTAAAGAATCTGGTGGGGTGCTTGAGGAGGTTCCAGTGGAATCAATAATGATAGCCCCGCCTTCACTTTCTTCTTCCACTTCAAATCGTTCTGAAATGGTTAGGTCCAGGGTTTCACCTTCCCTGAGTTGTTCTTGCTTAGGGCTAAAGTCGAGTACCGTATTTGGGAGAACATCACGGGTTGGCCTGAATTGAACTTCCCCCACATTTAAACCGGCTTCTCTTAATTTAACTTGTGCTTCAGAAAGACTTAATCCCACAATTTCAGGCAAGGTAACCATGCGGTCGCCCAGACCATCACTGATCACGAGATCCACAACTGTTCCTTTTTCAACCGTGGCACCGGCCGGGACAGATTGCCTCAATACCACATTCTTGAACCGGTTAGATTCATAGGTCCGGCTTCCAACTTTGAGTCCGTAATTCTGTAACTGTATCTCAGCATTGCGGAGTGAGAAGTCGACTACTTTTGGAACCTGAACCTGTGGTTTTACCTCCGTATTTACGGTAAGGTAGATCTTGCGGTTTGGCTTCACGATGATGGAGGCTTCCGGATTCTGATCGATCACATAATCAGCAGGGTAAGCAGCATTTGCACGGCGTTCAGCTACTTCAAAGCGCAGCCCATAGTCCGTTAACAGTGTCTCAGCTTCCTCGAGAGAAACTTTGGTAACATCAGGTACTGTGATCCCTTCATTGTAATTTGTGTAAGCGGGAAGAATCCATTTATCGGCTATAAATATTGAGGCCGCTACAAACAGAACCAAACCAAGGATACTGATATAGAAGTATTTATTTGTGAGAATAGTTTTAAGCATATCCATAAAATACGGGAACTATTGGCAGGTTAAAAGTGCCAGATTACTGAAAATTGTTCAAGCCGTAACAAGTTGGTGTTCGTTTCTATACGGCTGTTTTTTAACTGAACGGTGAAAAAGGCATCGAATGCTGATACCACATGATTTACCACAATCAGTTTCAGTATGTTCCCTGCAACGCGATAGTTCTCATTAAATTCTGCTGCGAGATCCCTTCCCTTATAAAAGAGAGAGAACGGTTCATCGGTTCCATTCCAGAAATAACGGTACATGTCAACGGTCTGGGTGGGTGATGTTGTCACCTGACTGTACCAATCGCGCCAGCCCGGCTGAAACTGATAGTATTTACTGATTAACTCATAATACTGCTGAGAGCCGTATGCCGGCAATAGATGGGAAAAATTACTGCCCACGCGATCTTTAAAAATAAAGGGAGTAGAGGCTTCTACATTATGCAGTAGGTTAAGAGGAACCTGACCCCAGTCTTCTCTGGTATCACTCCAGTTTGGGGTGTTTCCTGACAACTGTGCCTCTAACGATTGCCAGTTATTATCGAGTCCATGGATCTGTGAATAATTGACCAGCCATTCCGCATAGGCGACCACACTCCAGTTTTGATGGGTGAATTGCTCATAAGCCCGTTCCTGATCCCGGGCTTTGGCGTTACGGTTCAGATGGTAGATCAAGCCAACGACCTCAACCGTAAAATAAACACCTGCTCTGACCCATTTTTTATTGGCAGCCTGTCCGGCACCAGGAATGATGGCCGAGGCCAGAAAGGCTGCTCCGGGATTAGTTTTAGGAAGATCGAGTAGGGAGTTGGAACTCACGAACGACCTTTCAGATAAGGGTAACTCTTTTTCTGCTTTAATTTCCGTTGTCGGTTCTTTGAAGATCCCATTGGTGAAACTAGCTGTTTGTTGTGCCTGAACCGTTGTGGGAATCATTAAAAACAAAGCACATGATATGTGGAGTAAAAGCGATCTCATAACAGTTCAAAATCAAACGTTAAGCCAAAGTGAAAAAGAAGTTCCCTTCCATAGGTAACCTGATTTGAACCCGAGTTGGTAATGAAATCATCCGGAAGGGAAAGGGTGAACTGATCGAGGCCGTAAGAACCACTGACAAAGAACTTGAGCGGAAAGAGGTAATAGCCATTCATCGCGATCCGCAGTTCAGCGCCCAGGCCGGATTTCAACTTTTGTCCGGTATCGAAGGGACTCTTCCATCCGTTTCCGGTCTCAAAGAAAAAACGGGCAAATATTTTGTCGATCGTGAAGGGGCCTTTTTGGGTATGAATACCCCGCCATAGTGGTGCAAACCACGACAGGGAACTGAAAGCTGTGGTACTGCCACCCAAGGCAAAATAAGGGTAGCTGCGCATGCCCATGAACCCGCCGATATAATCTGCATAAAATGAGTCATCCGGATCATTGAAATAGTGAAACCCTCTCACTCTGGCTTGGAAGGCCTGATCCCCGATCGTTTTAAATCCGTACCTGAGATGTAACTCTGTGGAGTGATTCTGTTGTTCGTTAAAAACGGGAGACAGAGTTCCGTCTTCGATCTCATACTCCTCAAGCAACTTTGAGGGTTGATACTGATAACGCAAATATCCTTTCAACCCAAGAGGAGCAATGTCGGCATCATTGGAATACAGGTAGTAATCGAATGTGTAAGAAGCAGACAAAGTGGTTCCTTTAAAATACTCGGATGAACTTCCGCTCACTTGTTGCTGAAGTTCGCGGGAGTAAAATCCCTCTGTGGAAACTCTATACGGACTGTAAGAAACACCCAATTCAAGCATGCTTCGTCGATTGAGTTTACTTCTAAAAAAGATACCGGCTTCCCAGATATTATAGGCAATATCGGTATAGGTGGTGTCGGGCAGGCAGGAGGTACATGGAAATTCCTCAATAGACAGTCCGTTAGATACATTACGCCGCATATTGTAAACTTCAATGGCAACCGTTGGCGACCAGCTTTTTTCTATGAATGGAAGTCCCCGGTGTTCAGCGATCAAAAAGGCATCCCGGTCTAAACCAAATAAACGGTCGGGACGAAAGAATCCCCCAATGCTTTCAGCCGGTTGTGAGGCAGGTCCAACCATCAATCCGCCAAAAATACTAAGCCGGTCGATCACATCTCTGGAGGAAAAATAGGTGCCCACCTTGGCATCTCTGAGTAAATTTTGCCCGACTTTCCCAACGTATCCATTTTTTATGAGTGAGCCGTTACTGCCATATTCTTTGGAGTAATTATCAAACCGAAGAACCGGAAAGAAACTAAAACCGGTGTAGGTGTTTTCATATTCACTGAACGTTCTCTCTTGGGTATCGGGAAGATCTGTGAGAGTGAAAGTGTGACTTCCTGTATCGGCAATAGCCGTTGCATTGGTATCAAAGGGTCTTATATCAGAGTCATTGAACTGATTGAGCTCTTGTACGTAGGGATCCGGCAGTTCGTAATCTGCCTCTTCTTCCGGATAGGGAACATAATATGAACCACTGTGATCATGCTGCAGTAGTTGTTTGAGATCAGCCGATCTGACCTGATAGCCATTATCGGAATATTCTGAAAAATACAGGGTGCCATCGTTACTGACTGATGGCATGAACGCTCCTCCGGTAACTGATGTCAGTTTTTGAAGATCCCGGCCATCCAAAGCACTTCTGTAAATGTTATGGATTCCATCTGTGTTGGCTGAAAAATAAAGGTATCTGCCTTCAGGACCGATGTGAGGATCCCTGTAGTCGATATACTCATCTTCCAGAACCGATTCAGTTTCGGAAGTCTGAAGATCAATTTTGTAGATGTTTCTGTTACCGAGTTCTGAACCGGCAAAATATAGGGTGTTATCATTGGCCGACCAGGTTGGAGTAGAAACCGTCTCACCGGATCTAAAGTTGGTGATCTGTGTGATAGAATCGGGGTGATCAGGGTATAGCAATACCAGGTTTTGGGTTCCCCCTTTATTTTGAACAGCTGCAATGTATTGCCCATCATGACTCCATGTAGGGAATTGTACACGGGCACTGTTCGTCAGCCGTTTCGATTTTTTGGTATCAAGGTCGTAGATGAAAACGTCGCGATAAAATTCACCCAATGAATTCCGTTTGTTGGTGGCATAGGCGATCCTTTTACCGGTTGGATCATACGAGATAGAGCTTTCCAGGAATAAAAGACGATTCTCTAGCAAACTAAGGTGCGACTGATCTGCATCATCTTCAAGTTCACTTACAAATGCGATCTCTTCACCTATTCCTTCCTCATTCTTGATATACAGCGAAAGTATGCCGCTATCAAACCCCTTATTGGAGAGGTAAGCAACAGATCCATTGGCCGGGGATGGTTGAGGATAGAAATTGAAAAATCCGTGTTCCTCAATAATATCTGAAGGAGAGGGGGTGATCTCCTTAACCGCTTCCTCATAAAAGGTTTCCAGCTCATTGATCCATTTGGTATAAAGTTCATGGCCGGGAACACCGGTAGCGATCTCCATCGCCGTCGAGATATCGTAGACACCTTTTTCTCCAAGCGCTTCCGTGATGTCACGCAGTATATCCTCCCCAAATGTATCAGCCAGATATATCACAAAAGCATAGCCCATATTATAAACGGTCTCCCGCTCCAGGCTGTTCTTGGAAGAGAAGGTGCCCATTTCATCTAAGGTAAAAGGTGTACCGGTAAGAATTCGTGAACGGAGGATCATATCGCGATGGCTATCCCATGTATCGTAGAAAAGGCCATTGGTTTGATATTGAGCAGTTCCCTCTGCAAACCAGGCAGGCACATTGACGGTGGCAAAAGGGAAGGTGATCAGACCGTTTGGGAAACCGTACAACACATCGGGCCGGCGTACATCTTCATATGACAGCCACTGAAAATAAAAGGCAGGGATCTTTCTGGATCGTTTCATGCCTTTCTGAATCTGAACAATGTGTACGAACTCATGAGCGATCACATTCCGAAGCCAGTTATGGGTACCCCTGAGGGGAGAATCTAAAGCGGGTAACCAAATATCGATCTTGTTATCAAAGAAGTAAGCGGCTCCATTCGAATAGTCTTCGCGGTCCTTTAAAATGATGCTAACCTTTTCATCCGGTTCATGCCGGTACAGTTCCGTTAATGGGGTATATACTTCTTCAGCAATGCGCGAGACCACTTTTGCCGATCTACTATTCCCTTCCTGAAAATGCACGAGAAAATGGTCACTTTCCACGGTGTACCATTCAAGATGATTTTGAGGGTAATCGTAAAACCTGACATCAGTTTGAGCCCATGCAATCTGAGCTGATGCCATTAAAAGGCAGGCTGTGATCAATATGTGAATTTTCAGTGGTCTCAATGCACGATCCCGATCTTATAGGTCTTTGTATCGGTTTTACCATTAACGGTCGCTTTGACTCTGGCAATATAACCACCGCTGTTCCAATTGCCGGTATTGATCTCAATGTCTTCAGGAAATCCACCCGGTGAAGAAAAGGAGTTTTCATAAATGACCTGACCTCCTGTGGTTATGATCGTGATCTCTACCGTACCACCCGGTGGTGCAATCTGAAACCGAAGGTTTGTGAAGTTATCAGCCGGATTCGGCCAGTTATAGGTTTCAGATTGGTTCAATACACCAAAGGAATTATCATTTTGATCTCCGTTACCCTGTAAGGTTACCGCATGCTTGTTGAAAATGAAATTACCGTACCTGGAGCTCCATTCTGTGCTATCAAGGTTCTTAAGTTTCCAGGACCTGAGGGTGCCACTGTGTGAAATGGCAAAGAGCTCATCGTTGTATATAACCGGATGTATTGGCTGCAGTTCAGCACCAAGTGAAGCTCCCACATACAACGGAAAGCCTTCCACCAGGTCACCTTGTGAATTGTAGGCAAACAAGTTGATGGAGGTCTCATTTTGTCCGGTGATGATGAATATCTCTTCGTTTGAATTTCCGTTGGCCACAATGAGGGGAGTGCCTATAAATTTAACGCCATCGGGTGCAGAGATTGGGGTGTTAGGTTCAATGCCGCCTAAACGGTTCAAACCAATAAGTAGGTTTTTCTTCCGGTCGACAAAAAAGAATCGGGTATGGTCTATAATTGCCGGCCACTCGATGTTGGAAGTCTCGTAAAGGATCACAAGGGGATCGGTGGCATTTGGATCTATCAGGGAAAAGGAGTCGTCCTGAAATAAAGTAAACAGGACCTGATCATCGATCTGAATGGAACCGGTTTGTTCACGATAAGAATCGGGATCAAGTTGGATATTTAAGGTTGGTTCATTGGAGATGGTCAACTCAGAATTAGTGACCTCAGAGTAAATGCCGTTAATGATAGATGAACGCTGAAATGGTTGACTCTGAAGATTCTGCAAGGTCCCATCACTTAGGTTGATTCCTGTGGTGGTATGTTCTGCATGCAAAAGCTGATCGGACTGAGAGCTCAAAAAACCCTTGTTTGTGGGTACTGTTGCTGTCCAGGTAGTATCAAACGTGTTGATGGTTCCATTCCATGAATGTGCTGATACATTGATGTTTTGGGAGTTTATTTCAGGTTTCTCTCCTAAAATGAGTTGCTCTCCAATATAGGGTTGTTGAACCGGTATATCGGTCAGTTGATGGATGTTTTGATCCGGATCAGACAGGTGTACGGAATAAACACCTGATCTTGTGGGGACCACGAGAAAAGTATCATTCTGAGTTTCATAAAATGAAAGTGAAAGCGGAAAGTAGGTGTAGTAAGGATCCTTTGCGGTGAAGTAGTCTGCATCCGGATCCAGTTGCAGGTTCAATCCTGAAGTATATATGTCAGCAAATGGCTCAGCCTTTCTAATGCTGAAGGTTGAAACAGGCAGGTTGTCTGAGAAATCGTAGAGTTCGAAAAATGAGGTTGAACCGGAGTTACTGTTATTATTGGGTTCAGTATCAGGTGCGAACCGGTTTTCATAAAGCGTTATTTCTGTGCCGGTTTCAAGGATCACACGGTAATCATTACCTGACCACCAGAAATCGAAGGCGGTCCCAAAGCTTGCGTTGTTATTCAGGGCTCCGGGAATTTCGAACCCGATATCCTGTGCTCCATCGGCTTCCTCGAGATCTATTCCTCTGAAATTGGGATCAGCATTCACGGTTCCCGTACTTAAATTCTCGCTGATCACCCGTTCATCTATATGCCAGATCAGCATTCCACCATTGAGATAACGGCTGTTTTGGGAATTACCGGTTTCTATATCTGCTTCACGGCCACCGGGCAAACTAAAATCGAAATTGGAGACATCGACCACAACACCAGCTTCCAGCAATTTGTCGAAATCTTCCTGCTGAAAGACAAAATCTTCATCGTCATTGGTGAAGGTCTGTTGAACAAGGTCACCCGCCGGGGTTTGAATGGTAAGTGTAACTCCCTCTCCCTGTAGATCCCGATGCCGGTTTTCAATTAAAAAATATTCAGATCCGGACAAAGAAACACGGGCGATACTGTTTGGATCATTTAATGCGGCTGCCGGTAGCTCTATAGGGGTTTCTGTGCCTGTATCCACTTCAAAAGGTGTTTGCCACCCTAAGTAGGTTTTCTCCCATGCAGAAGGCTCAGGTGGGAAGAGTCCGTTGTAGGAGAAGAACCCGGCTCCATCCATAAGGCCAAATCGCCCAATGCCGGGTTCACCCGTTTCCGTATTGAAAAGATCCGGCAGCCCGAGGTGACTGGCAACGGAGGCTACCAAGAGTCCATTGATGGATAAAGGTAATATAAATTCGTTATCCTGAATATCGAGTCCGCGCCGACTTTCGGTTCTTGGAATGATCATTGAATTAGTTACCCGGAAGGTACCGTTGTTTACAGGAAAGCCATCAAAGGTGCTTTCATTCAACAGGTTCCCAAGGTCATTCTTGCGAAGATAAATAGATGGAATATCGTACGGGGTGATATCCAGATTGGTTCCGGTTAGTTCAATATCGCGTCCTACCCCTGCGTGAAAGATGACAAAGGCAGTGTTATCGGGATCCAATCCTGAAACATCGAAATCGGGACCGTTTTCGACCTCATTCCAGGCATCCCGGGTTAAAGCCGCTAATTTTTCGAGCGTAAAGGTCTCTCCGGTTGGAGAATACTCTGACATTAGTTTTGGGAGGCGATAGACTACAGGTAGAACCTGATAGTTGATGGTAAGCTGCCCGTCAGAGGTTTGTTCAAAATAGTTCTTGGCGAACTCAAGGTGTGCCTCAAAATAGGTTCGATCGTGAGGCAAAGGCTCGATGCGAACGTCTTCAGCCCGTGTTAAGTAAGGAAGCCCTTCGCTTCCATCAGGACCAAATATCCCTGTGCCGGTGGTAAGCCGGTCTTCATCAGGTTGAAATTCAACCATGATGGCTACGATATTAAGGGTTCCGGTTGCATCAAGGGGTTGGAGGCCAGAGGTAGAGAAGTATTGGGTAGATATCGCATGGCTACGTTTAAGAGGCGTATTTTGGGCCTGTAGGCTGGTAGCATATGCATAAAAAACAAAGAGCATGCTAAAATATAACATGCTCTTCATGAGATACCTTAATGTGTGCATGGATTAAAAATCGATGAGTAAACTAAATCGCAAGGTATTTGCAAGGGGGTGATCCGTTTCAAGTGTTTTGATATAACTGAAATCGACCCCAAGAATATTATACCGGATACCGGCTCCAAAAGTAATATACTCTCTGTCACCGTTTTGCGGATCTTCAAAGTAGTAACCGCCACGTAGTGCAAATTGATCAGCATACCAATACTCAAGACCGGCACCGATCATGAATTGTTGCATCAAGCCAACTTCCACTAATTCATTACCATCAAGGCGCGTGTAGCTGCCCCATGAGTTGAATAAGGCCTTGATAGGGCCGGAAGCAACACTGGTGGTATCACCATTGCTGGTTTCGAGCTCAGTTCTGGCCATGATCTTGGAAATGTCATTTGCAAAAGTAATTCGGTTGATGCCCTCATCATCAAGATCGAGGTCAAAGGCCCATCCAAATCTCAGTAGGGTTGGCAGGGGATCTTTCTGTGCATTATCGGTGTACTGAATTCCCGGCCCCAGGTTCGATAGGTTAGTACCGAAGCTGAATTTGGCTTCGCGTCCGCCAACAAGAAATGGATCTGTTTTATACATCAGGGCGAGGTCTAAGGCCACACTGCTTCCCGGATTAACTTTCTGTGCACTGATGGAAGTTCCACTGGCTAAACTTGAGTAGATCAATCTAAGGCTGGTACCACCGGCAAAATTATCGGTGAATTTATACCCATAGGAAGCACCAAAGGCGATCTCATAACTGTTGAATCTGGAGATCGGCTCAGGACCGGTCTCGTCAGTTACAACCTGTTCACCCATATTCAGATAGGTCAGATGGGTCCCGATGTTTCCAATGCCCGGGATATGGAATTTACCGACTACATTGTCGTAAAAAAGATCATTTACGTTGAAATTAGCCAGCCAGTTGGAGTGAGTTATGCTGGCCTGATTATAATCTTCCTGAAAAGCTAAACCGGCCGGGTTCCAGAAAAATGCGGATGCATTGTCTGCGATGGCAACACCGGTATTACCCATACCAGCAGCCCGTGAATCAGGTTCGATTTGTAAGAATGGTACGGCGGTTATAGCTACCTGTGCTTGTGTAATGACCGGAATGGATAAAAATAGTCCGGTAACGAGTAATGATAATATCTTTTTCATAGGGATAAATTTTAAAATAAATATACGTGTTTTTGGATAAAGTTATGAGGTCACCGAATGATCACGAGTTTCTCAATTTTTTCTGTTCGCTGTCTTCCATTGGGGGTATCTGATGCCACTCGAAGCACATAAATATAAGTACCGTTACCCAAACGATCATTATCACGGTCACGGCCGTTCCATGTAATACTGGCATATGAACTGTTTGTTATGATTTGATTTTGGAGATGCTGAACAGGTCTGCCACTCAAAGTGTAAATCTGAACAGATACATCTAATGGATTTCCCGGCTGATTGTGCTCAAAATAAAATCGGGTGACATCATTCATCGGGTTCGGATAATTGTAAACATGCCTGATCGTTAGATCATCCTGAGAGGCTACCTCAAAAAAGATCTCATTTTCAGAGGGATTATTGTGAACATCCCAGGCTCGGACTTTCAGGGAATAACTACCTTCAGGTAGCTTGTCTAAAGGAAATTCAATTTTTCCTTTGGTGTAATTGTCAATATCACCTTCATAGTAATCATTGAGAACGTAAGTTTGTTCCGGGTTGGTATCGATTACTGCCAGGATCTCGTGCCCAATGCCCGTACCGGTCGTGTTGATGCCGGATGGATCTTCGAGGTCAATGATCAAATTCGGTGAATCGTTGACGAGGGCTCCGTTTACAAATCTCTCATCATTCAGGTAAATATCCATTTCAGGGCCTCGCCCGTCATTTACTGCATTTTCATTGATCCCGTTGAACCGGATATTCGTGAATGAACCGCTAGCTGCGTAGTTATCATTTTCGGCATAGATAATTATTCTTCCGGTACTGTCGGAAAACGAGATATCTTTGGGAACAACAAATGTGGAGCTAAATATACCGTTTTGCACTTCTGCTTTTCCTTTAAAGAGCACGTCCTTTTCTACCGTGTATCTGCAATCTTCCAGAAAACACCGCTCTTCATGAACCCAGTCTCGATCAGAGGGGAGAGGTACACTTCTCTTGGCATCATAAACGGATACATCAGCAAGTCCGGTGAAATCATTGATCACATTTCCTGAAAAATCGGTCATTTGCCCGGTTAAAGTCATGGTGTCGAGACCCTTGATGGTGATCACGGAATCCTGGCCACCTACATTGATACCATTGATTGTGGTGATCTCAGACTTTTGCACCGGAAGTTGAAATTTCCCGGCCGGGTCTCCCAGAAAAATGAATTTCTTACTGTTTCTTGAGGTAATAATGGGGGAACCGTTCAGCAGGGTGTTTTTAGTATTCACAAAAATATTTCCAAACCGCAAGGCTTCGTTATATTGATCACGCTCAACCATTTTTTGAGATAAAGCCACATTCAATCCAAAGTTATTTCTTGATGAAATCCCGGCTCCGGTATAAACCACCCGTGTTGTGGTAAATGCACCAATAACGCCTCCATTATCAGCGAAAAGCAGCTGTTCGGCTCCTGACTGCGCATCGATATCATCATAACGCCCAAACTGACAGGTCGCAGTTACCAGTACAGGAAGCCGGTTTTTATTGGTGAGATTAGGGATGCTTTCGGTCACGAATAGCTGTTCATCTGAAAGTGTCTGCTCGTTACCGTGACCGGAGTAGTTCAGCACCAGTGATCCCTGATTAAAAGCGTTGATAAAATCTTGTGTGGCTCCGGGTATTCTTCGCCCGGCTCCGGTGATCTCTTCATTGTAGGCAAACTGATAGATCTTGTTTAAGCGTACTCCCGGCTCATATATGTCCATCAGGTTTGCTGTTTCATCGGCATTTAACACATGGAGATCTCTGTTCAATTCCACATCCGGGAAGTCATCATCGGCGGCAAAGGTAAACAGGTTTTGCCAGTTGCCGTGGTTTGCAGGGTCTTCATAAACTTTTACTTTTTGAACCGCGATGGAGGCCTCCTGAACAGTTTGAGCCGGAATTCTCCCAACCCCTGCATCGAGTAAATAATCAGATGGAGTGACTCCGCTTCCGTTCACATCCATGACACCTTCATTGTCATCCAGAAAACCAAAGAAATCATCGGTTGCGTACGATTCTGTGCGGTGAAGCGATTCCTCACTTTGATAGGTCATCACGTAATTCGTGTGGCCGCTGTCTATGATCTTTTTGTAATCAAAGGTCGTATCCCCAAACAGCAGAATATATCTTGGGGGATTTTCGCCATCTGCCAAAGCCCGATCATAGAGAAATTTCAGGTAATTCCGGATCGCTGAAGGATCATTGACACCTCCGGAGAATTCATTAACGATCTGATTCTGCGTTACAACTACTGAAGCCAAACCATCTTCCTGTTCCCGGTACTCCACCAGTTCCTGCGCCTGTGATCCAAATTCCTCAGCAGTCACGATAACATATTCCGGATAAATATTGAGGCCTTTAAGATCCTGCGGAGGAAGGGGAGTGCCTGAGCCCGGAGTGTAAAACCCGGATTGGGCTAAAAAGGTCAGATCATCTCCGGAAGCATATTTAAATCGGTATTCATTATTCGTAGACGAAAGGTCCATCATTTTAGGAGACAACGGGTCTGATATCTCCAGAACCAGAGGGGCATCAGTAAATCCCGTCAGTCGGTACTCGGAAATCTCGTTGGCCTGTCCGTCTTCAGGTGAACGAAACATCAGGAAGTTATCTTCAGCCTGCAGGATTCTTGATGCCGTGATCCTTAACCAATCAAAATATCCGGTTGAACCGGTGGCATTATGATCATAGGCGGCATCAAACCTGAGTGTTTCAGTTCCTGCCTGAACGGAGGCTGTGGTACTGAATGCGGAAGCAATCCCCGCACGACCTTCGCTGCTTGTATATGAACCGGATGCCGGTATGAACAAGGCCTGAATTGAACTTCCATTCATCCTGACATTAAATGATGCAGATGAAGTGGAACGGTTCACAAATTGCCCTTCAATTTCTATGGGTTCGGTGGCGATCAGCCCGGGCAGGGTATCAGAAAATATTTCCTGAAAGATACCATCAGAAGTGGTTGAAAATCGTTGGCCAAGCCAGTTTCTGCCTGACTTTATGCGTTCCTCAGCTTTATACAATTCTTCTTCGATCCAGATAAAATCTCTGAATGAAGTTACCGTGCGATCCGGGCTATCTGGGATCACAACTTCATTCATTCGTTGGCCGGGTGAATTCCCGAAGGTCAGGAATACGTAGTTTTCGTTGGAGTATGGGTGAACTGAGTGAGTGAATGAATCATCTTCCTTAAGTATTCTGTGGAGCGAGTTTCCATAAAACAAGATGCGATCGTTGGCGTCAAAGGTTCCGTCACCCCCTCCCTGAACCAGAATTGGAATTTGGGTCAATTCTGGTTTGGCAGCACTGTTAGATTCAGGTAGTGGATATCCCGGTGTAGTCCAAAGCTGTATGTTGTCCGGGTTGATAGATGAGGGAGTTATGCCCATAGTTTCCAGGTACTCAGTATCTATTTGGTAAATACCATTTTTTTGGATGGGTAATTTGAACCATTCACCCGAAGCAAAGATGCCTTCGTTCACAACAGCTGAAGAAATTCTACTTCGGCTATCAGTGGAAGTTCTGCTTTTGTAAACCCTGATCTTAAGATATTCCGTGATCAGTAGTTCTTTCTCTGCGTATCGCGTTAGATTGATACTGAAAGGGAGGATGGTTTCTCCCGCTTTGGTGCCCGTTATTCCGGTATCGATGAAGGGTGCATCGAGTTCTTGCAGATTTAAAACCATAGCTCTTTCGGGGCTAATGGTTCTTTGAACCGTTACGATATTTTGTTCCAGAACCTCAAAGGTATTCGAATTCCCATCGACAGAGATTGACATACCGATCGGGGGAATGATCTTATGATCCTTGTTTACAAACTCGTAATCTGTAAAAGTGCTTGTTTCTGCGACTACCTTAAGCTGCCGGGCATGTGAGTTTCCGGTTAAAAGCAGGCATATCAAACCACTGAAAAATAGTAGTTTGTTGAACATATAGGTGTTTTGATGATTGTATTTACAATCGCTTAACGTTTTGTAGCGGTTTTCCTATATAAAGTAGTGCTTCAGATTAAAAATTAGTTTGAGAGAGGTGATGTAGATCTCTGCAAAAATGATGAATTGTAATAGCTTCTGTTTTAGTGCAACCCAACAGTACACGCATTCATTATATGTTGGTCTGGGAATAATGTCAATAAAAAAAGAGCCCGTCTGTAAACGGACTCTATTGTTGAATCAAAATGATTCCTTAAAGCATTTCTATGACCATGGAAGAAGCTCCACCGCCACCGTTGCAAATACCGGCACACCCGTATTTACCTTTGGTTCTCTTAAGAGCATGGATCAGTGTTACTAATATTCGTGCTCCGGAACAACCAAGCGGATGACCTATACTGACCGCCCCACCGTGGATGTTTACTTTCTCAGGATCCAGTTCCAGGATCTGATTGTTAGCAAGAGCCACAACTGAAAAGGCCTCATTGATCTCAAACAGGTCAATTTCATTTTTAGTCAAACCCGCTTTTTTTAGAGCTATAGGAATAGCGTCAGCCGGGGCTGTTGTAAACCACTCAGGGGCTTTGGCTGCACTGGCACTGCTTAATATCTTAGCCAACGGTTTTAAGCCCAGTTCCTTGGCTTTATCTGCACTCATGACCAACAAGGCTGCAGCTCCATCATTAATAGAGGAGGCGTTTGCCGCTGTAACCGTTCCTTCCTTGTCGAAAACCGGTCGCAGTTGAGGGATCTTTTCAAATCTGACTTTCCCTAATTCTTCATCTTTATCTACTTCAGTGACATTCCCTTTACGGTCTTTCACTTTCATGGTGATCATTTCATCTTTGAAATAACCTTTTTCAGTAGCTTCAATGGCACGTTTGTAGGAAGTAATAGCGTATTCGTCCTGCTGTTCACGACTGATGTTGCACTCTCTACCACAGAGGTCGCCGGCGTTACCCATCAGGTAGTCATTGTAGACATCCCAGAGACCATCTTTCACAATACCGTCTTCCACTTTAGAGTGGCCGTATTTGGCTCCGAACCGCTCTTTTGGAAGATAGTAGGGAACATTACTCATGCTCTCCATACCACCGGCTACAATGATATCAGCTTCTCCGAGACGAATTTGATCAGCGGCGATCATAACCGATTTCATCCCCGAAGCACATACTTTATTTACAGTGGTTGAGGGAGTTCGTTCATGCAGTCCGGCTTTCAGGGCTGCTTGTCGGGCGGGTGCCTGGCCAACACCGGCTGAAAGTACATTACCCATTAAAACTTCCTGTACGTCTTCGGCTTTGATTCCTCCGGCTTTTACAGCCTCAAGAATGGCTGCGGCGCCTAATTCGGGGGCAGAAAAGGAAGCAAGACTTCCTCCAAAACCACCCATTGGGGTTCGTTTTGCTGATACTATTACTACTTCTCGCATGATCTAATAATTTAATTGTTTGTTCTGAAAGCGCTTTTTTGAGCAGACATAAAAATATCTGCCTAACTAAATATTCGTGTTTAAAATGCCTGATCTAAGTCATCGATCAGGTCTTCTGCATCTTCAATACCCACAGAAATTCGGATCAAGGAATCCTGAAGTCCGGCTTTTTCTCTCACATCTTTTGGAATGGAGCCGTGTGTCATAGAGGCCGGGTGACTGATAAGCGATTCAACCCCACCCAGGCTTTCGGCAAGGGTAAAGATCTCGGTATTACTCATAAAGTTTACGGCTGCTTCAATAGAATCATCTTTTAGTGTAAAAGAAAGCATCGCTCCAAAGTCGTCCATTTGCCTGGATGCCAAATCATGTTGTGGGTGAGATGGTAAACCGGGATAATTTACCGACCCGACCTTAGGGTGAGCGTCAAGGTGTTCAGCGATCTGCTTGGCATTCTCGACAGACCGTTGCACGCGAACGCTCAGGGTTTTGATACCTCTGAGAGTCAGATAGCAATCCATTGGTCCCGGAACCGCACCTGAGGTTTTGGTCTGAAAGCGCAGGTTCTCCATGATCTCTTTGTTGGAACTTGCAACGGCTCCGTGGATCACATCGGAGTGGCCGGCTAAGTATTTAGTCGCTGAATGCAGTACGGCATCTGCTCCTAATTCCAATGGTCGCTGAAGGTAGGGGGAGGCAAATGTGTTATCAACAATAGTTAAAATGGCGTTTTCTTTTGCCAGATCTGATAATGCTTTGATGTCAACAACACGAAGAAGTGGGTTGGTCGGGGTTTCTATCCACATTAATTTGGTTTGATCGGTAATTGCAGACTCGACCTTATCAAGATCCGTCATATCCACAAAGGTAAAATCGATACCATACGGTTCAAAGACCTTTGTAAATAATCGGTAAGAACCACCATAAAGATCATTTGTGGTCACTACATGGTCACCCGGCCTCAGCATTTTCAT
>JAASTO010000008.1 GCA_021767245.1 Balneolaceae bacterium | reverse complement strand
TGTGCTTTGATCTCTTTGATGATGCGCTTCCCCATATAAACGCCTCGGGTTTGCATCCCAATTACAGCCAGTCGGGAAAAATCATCGTAGGGTTCCAGGAATTGATGAGCGAACCGCTGATAGGTGCGGTTTAATTCCTCTGGAGTCATGATCCGGGCTTCTTTCAAGCTAGATTACCTCTTTGTTTTGATGGGTTATAAAGTTAGTGTTTGTAGGAATTAATGCCAAAGCTAAAACAGCTGCCGTTTATTTATTCGGGCCTTAGAATTACACCGGGCTTTGTGATATGTAAAGAATCATGCACTTCCTTTCTTTTAGCCCGTAATCTCGGTATTATTGGCTCCCGAAAAATCGCTTTTAATACTTAAAATTGTATCCATGAAAATTCACGAGTATCAAGCCAAAGAAATTCTTGAGAAATACAATGTAGCCGTGCCTGCAGGTATTGCTACAACTACCGTTGAGGAGACCGTTGAAGCCGCTAAAAAACTAAAAGAAGAGGGAGCCTCATTATTTGTAGTGAAAGCTCAGATCCATGCCGGTGGGCGTGGTAAAGGCCGCACTAAGAAAAATAACGCCAAGGGTGTTATTCTCTGCAAAACCATTGATGAAGTGAAAGAGGCGGCCGAATCTCTGCTTGGTGATGTACTCGTTACGGTTCAAACCGGAGAAGAAGGCCAGCTGGTTCAGCGCTTGTACGTAACTGACGGTGTGGATATTGAATCTGAATTTTACCTGGGTATCCTGCTTGATCGCGCCGTTGGTAAAAACGTGATCATGGCATCCACAGAAGGTGGTGTTGAGATCGAAAAAGTTGCTGAAGAAACCCCTGAAAAAATTGTTAAGGAATGGGTTGAGCCGGGCATGGACCTTCAACCAAATCAGGCTCGCCGTATCGCATTTGCGCTGGGACTTGAGGGTGAAGCCCTAAAAAATGGCATCAAGATCATTCACGCTCTATATAATGCCTATCAGGAAACCGATTCAAATATGTTTGAGATCAACCCATTGATCACAACACCTGATAACAAGGTGTATGCCCTGGATGCAAAAGTGACCTTTGATGACAACGCCCTTTACCGTCACAAGGATCTGGCAGAACTCAAAGATGAGTCTGAAGAAAATCCCCTGGAACTTGAAGCTCAGAAATACAATCTCAACTACATCAAACTGGATGGTAATGTCGGTTGTATGGTAAATGGCGCCGGACTTGCAATGGCTACCATGGATATCATCAAGCTTTCGGGCGGCGAGCCTGCTAACTTCCTGGATGTAGGCGGTGGAGCCAATGTAGAAACTGTGAAAAACGGATTCCGCATTATTCTGGAAGACAAGAATGTAAAAGCAATCCTGATCAACATCTTTGGCGGTATCGTTCGCTGCGACCGTGTTGCTAACGGTGTGATCGAAGCGGTGAAGGATCCTGAGATCGCAGAAAAAGTGAAAGACGTGCCTATTATTGTACGTCTTCAGGGAACCAATGCCAAAGAAGCTAAAGAGATCATTGACAACAGTGATCTGAATGTGATCTCAGCTGTTCTGCTTAAGGAAGCTGCTGAAGAAGTATCTAAAGTGCTTGCATAAGTAAGTAATAGCATAAAACTCTTTTATACAAAAAAACGCCTGTTTAAATGAGCAGGCGTTTTTTTATTCATTGAATGTTTTTCGGTATAAGATCAGGTCGTCAAACCTTTGACCCCATCCTCTCACGCACCTTCTCGTAAAAGTTCTCATACTGTTTTACGACTTCCTCCTGCTTAAATGTAGCTGCATGTTTGCGTGCATTTTGAGACATGCGCTCGTGCAGCTCAGGGTCACTGAGGATCTTCACCCCATTATTGGCCATACATTCCACGTCATCCAGATCACAAAGATACCCGGTTTCACCATGTACGTTTACTTCCGGCAGACCACCAATATTTGAACTGATGACCGGTACGCTGCAGCTCATGGCCTCAAGGGCAGCCAACCCAAAGGTCTCTGAACCCGAAGGTATCAAAAACAGATCGGCGATCGAAAGTACTTCTTCTACCTGATCCAGTTTACCCAGAAACCGAACGTGATCGCAAATTCCCAGGTCTCTACACTGCTGTTCAGCCTTTTGCCGATCAGGTCCATCACCCACAAGCAGCAACTTAGACTTAATACCTGATTCCAGGATCTTAGCAAACACGGATACCACTTCGGGTACACGCTTTACTTTGCGAAAATTGGAAACATGAACCACTACCTTTTCATCGTTTGGACAAATGGCTTTTTTGAAATGGCTCTTATTGGATTTCTGAAACCGGTCGAGATCAATAAAATTCGGGATAACCTCAATATCCTGCTGGATCTCAAAATTCTCATAGGTCTCCCGCTTCAGGTATTCTGAAACCGCTGTCACCCCGTCACTTTTATCAATGGAAAACTCGACCACATGTTTGTAACTCGGGTCCCTGCCAACCAGGGTGATATCCGTTCCATGCAGGGTTGTGATGATCGGAACTGTTACCCCGCGTTCACACATGATCTGTTTTGCCAAATAGGCACTGGTTGCATGGGGCAGTGCATAATGAACATGCAACAGGTCGAGGTCTTCGTATTCGATCAGATTCACCATTTGTGAAGCCAGTGCCAGGGCATAAGGCGGATAGTCAAAAAGTGGATAGGAATTGATCGAGACCTCATGATAGGTGATACCCGTCTCAAGGGTATCGAGGCGGGCGGGACGGGAGTAACTCATCATATGAATGTTATGACCGTTCTTAGCCAGATTCTTCGCCAGTTCAGTTGCAACCACCCCGCTTCCGCCAAAGGTGGGGTAACACGCTATACCTATGTTCATTTATTCTCTTTTGAAATTTATATTCTTCAAACTCTAAAATACTCAATGTATGCTTTCGATAACTATTGCAACACAAGGTTTAACAGATTGGTTTCACTTTTTGTAACATCCATGCGTGCCACGTAAAATTGTGCTATAAACTTTCTTATCCGCATAGTCTCTTTGTATATTACACGGCTTGTAAAATGTAACTAATTTATCCTTCAAAATATGGCAGGACATTCGAAATGGGCAAACATTCGCCACAAAAAAGCTAAGGAAGATGCTAAACGATCCAAGATCTTCACCAAGCACATCAAGGAAATTACTGTTGCGGCCCGTGAAGGAGGAGGAGATCCTGACGGAAACCCACGCCTCTCGCTGGCTATCGAAAATGCCAAGGCTGATAATGTCCCAAAAGATAACATAGAGCGCGCCATCAAGCGGGGAACCGGTGAGGACTCTGACGGTGCAGCCTATGAAGAAGCCACTTTTGAAGGCTACGGTCCCGGAGGTATTGCCTACTTTATAGAGGTAACCACAGATAATAATAATCGTACGGTTAGTGACATCCGCCATATTTTCACCAAGCACGGAGGTAATATGGGGACCACCGGCTCCGTTGGATACATGTTTGAGCAAAAAGGCATGATTCAGGTACCCTCAGACGGACTCGATGACGAAGAATTTATGCTCGAGGCCATTGATGCCGGTGCAACCGACGTAGATACTGAAGATGAGATGTTCGTGGTTTATACCAGCCGGGAAGAATTATTTGATGTAAGGAACCGACTCGAAGAAGCCGGTTTTAAGATCGAGTCCGCAACCCTGATCCGGGAAGCGGTCACTCAAACAAAGGTGGATGAAAGCACGGCCGAGTCAAACCTGAAAATGATGGAAAAATTTGAAGAAAATGATGACGTGAATAACGTATTCACAAACATGCTGATGGATGATGAAACCATCGCCATCGCTGAAAACCTCTGATATATTGAAACCATACTTCATTTACATAGCGCTGTTTCTGAGCTTCTCGGGTTTCACCAGCGATGAAGCCCAGCAGGCAAATTCTGCCTTCGAGGAAGGAAATTATGAACAGGCTGAAGAGCTCTATAAAGCTGCCATCGAGGCTTCCCCTGATAATTTCAAACTGTATTTCAACCTTGGAAATGCTCAGGCAAAGCAGGGAAAAATTGAAGAAGCCATTGACTCATTCATGGAATTCCGCTCCCTGGCTGAAAGCCCTGAGGATAAATCCATGGCGGAGTATAACATTGGAACCTTGCTTGCTGAGGATCAAAAATGGAAACCCGCAGCCACCCATTTTAAAAACGCCCTGAAATTTAATCCTTCTGACCTTGAAGCCAAGCACAATTACGAAAGGGCTCTGGCCGAGATCAAGAATGAGGAAGAAGATGAAGGCAATAAAGAACAAAATCAGGAAAATCAACCGCCGCCGGAACCAAGTGAGTATGCCCTGGCTATGAAGAAACAGGCTGAAAAACTGGTAGCTGAACAACGGTATCAGGATGCCTACAATCTTATGCAAAGAGCTCTCGAAGCCGATGATACCGTTCGGGCTTTTAATGACTTCATAGAACGAATCAGAAATGTATCAGAAATTAACTCGAACTGACCTATGAAAAGATTAACACTGATATTATTCCTGACCTTTTTATCCTTACCGGTCCTGGCTCAATCCGCTGATCAATATTTTCATAATGGGGCCCAGTACTTTATCAATGCAGATCTGCAAACTTCTTTGAATTATGTTGAGGAAGGCTTGATGAACTACCCTAACGACCGAAAACTGAATGCTCTGTATGAAAAGCTGAAAGAAGAACAGGAAAAACAGCAACAACAGCAACAAGAACAGCAGCAGCAAAACCAACAGGATCAAGAGCAGGAGCAACAACAAGATCAGCAAAATCAGGAGCAGCAAGAGAATCAGGAAAAACAGGAGAGTGAAGGTGAGCAGCAAAATGAGCAGCAGCCTCAGGAGATGAATCCTGAAGAACTCGAATCTCAGCAAATCAGCAAAGAAGAGGCTGAAAAGATCTTAAGAGCTCTTGCCCAAAAGGAAAAGGAACTGCTCAAGGAATTCAAAAAGAAAAAATCTACAGGATCAGCCAAGCATGAAAAGGATTGGTAGACTGAAACACTTCTTTTTCTTACTGCTTTTAACTTTCGGTTTTTCCGGGCTTACCGTTGCCCAGGACATTCAGGTAGATGCCGAACTTTCCGAAACCAATATCTTTAATGGCGAACAGGTCAGGCTTGAAGTCAGTGTAAGTGGCAATGCCATGGGTTCAGTTCAGCAACCCGAATTACCGGAAATTGATGGCCTTCGCTGGTTACGCGGAAGCACCTCCCGTGGCACACAATATACCATCATAAACGGTAAACCATCCGTAACGTATACCTACGGGTACGTGCTTATTGCTCAGTCCCCAGGGGATTATACTTTACCCCCGATCAACATTACGGTTGAGGATAAAACCTACCAGACAGACCCTATCCCCTTTACGGTTCTTGATCCTGCCTCACTTGAATCGGGTGACGCAGAAAGAGCCCCTGATATTTATGTCAGGGTTGAACCGGATACCAAAGACCCGGTGGTTGGCCAACAGGTGGTGGCTGATGTCGTTCTGTATTTCAAAAACGGGGTAGAGGTTTCTTCGTATCAACCTACACCGGGCTGGAAGGCTGAAGGATTCTGGAAAGAAGAACTTAATTATCCGCAGCGGGCACAAACATCTTCAACCATTGTAAACGGAGTCAGGTATCAAAAAGCCCGGCTCATTCAGTATGCCCTGTTTCCTACCAAATCAGGAGAACTGACCCTGAGCCCATTTGAGATCACGGTTTCAGTTCGTTCACGCCGCAGCTCGGCCGACCCATTTGGCTTTGGATTGAATCAGGAGCGTATGACTCTTCAATCAACACCGGTAACACTGAATGTGGAAAGCCTGCCTGAACTGAATAATGCTGAATTTATCGGAGCAGTAGGTGACTTTGATATTACGCGAACGATCTCGACCTCAAGCGCCCTGGTTGGAGAAAGCATTGAGATCAATACCCATATATCCGGTAAAGGTAATATTCCATTGGTGAATAAGCCTGATTATGAGCTACCTGAAAGCCTGGAACGATATAATCCTGAAGAGACATCAAACATAGAGCGAAACGACCGGGAAATAACAGGCAGTCGTAATTTCAGAGATATTGTCATTCCCCGCAATGAAGGAGATTACACTATTCCGGCAGCCAAAGTGGCTTATTTTGACCCTTCACGATCTGATTTTGTGATCGTGACCCTCCCGGAACTTACATTTCGGGCAGAGCGCGATCCCGATGCACCTCTTCTCACCGAAAAAGATCTTCGGTTCAACGTAAAACCAATTACCGGATTAGCCAGCTGGAGTAAACCGGAAGTAAAACCACTTCATGAGCGTATTCTGGTTTGGATGATGATCATTTTCCCGATCCTGCTCACAGCGGGTGCTTATGGTTTCAAAAAATATCATGACAGAATGCGAACTGATTCTGCCTTTTCCAGATCAAGGCTCGCTACTGACAAAGCGAATAGCACTTTGGAAGAAGCCGACCAAACAAACGATGTTAAAGCGGGATACCATTTGATCGACAAGGCACTCACACAGTTTATTACCGATAAACTAAACCTACCTCCGGCCGGTCTATCACATGGTCAACTCATTGAAGCTGTTGAGAAGTTTAATGACAGGGAATTGAACGACCAGCTGCGCAAGATCCTGAATAAATGTAAAACCATTGCCTATGCTCCGAATGTCACCCAAGAATCATTGACAGCAGATATAGAAATAACTCGCGAGATCTTAAAAAAAATAGGTAAGCTTTCATGAATATCAGATCCCTGATTGTAAGTATCCTAATACTGATTTTGAGCCAAAACGCGTGGGCACAACAAGGCAGTTTTGATAAGGCTAATACTCTTCTTCAAAACGGATCTCCTATGGAGGCCATGAGTGCTTATAGAAATATTGAAAACAATGGATCGGTATCAGGAGCGCTTTATCTGAATATGGGCATAACCGCCATGCAACTGGATTCACTAGGACTGTCTAAGTTTTATTTTTTAAAAGCCAAAGAGTATTCAACTACCCAACAGCAGGCAGCCGAGGCACTGAAATATGTCAACTCACAGTTCAGCCGGCAATCTGCTATTCTGCCAAAACTACCCTGGGATCGTGCCATAGACTGGATCAATAATGAACTTTCAGCCTTTGGATTATTTTTGATAGGCTTTTTACTGACACTTTCAGGTTTATCACTATTATATCTTGGATGGTTAGACAAGATCCCCCTTAGCAAAACCTTCTCGACTCAGCTTACTCTTATCATCATAGGTTCATCCCTGGCGCTTTTAGCTTTTTATGCAGATTACGTCAACCAACGATACGATGAAGCTGTTTTGATCGCGAGCTCACAACGGGTTCTGGAGTCTCCTGAGGAAAACAGCGCCTTGGTGAGCATAGCTTATGAAGGTTATGATTTGACCGTTGATCAATGGGAAAGTGAGCAGGCCGAAGAATGGGTCTATGTCAGGTTAAGCAACGGACAATTTGGGTGGACAAAACCCACGGGAATCAAAACACTTTAGGCCTTTGATAAAAAAGAACTACTCCCGATTATTCTTTATTTTCGGATAAATAAGCTAAAAAAATCATTAATAGATATTAAAACCATGAGTAAGACTCAAGACTATATTGATCAGCACATAGATCGTTTTTTAACTGAATTATTTGAACTATTGCGCATTCCAAGTATAAGCACTGATTCTGATAAGAAGGGTGAGGTCGAAAAAGCCGCTCATTTTCTGATCAATCAGCTGCAAGATCTTGAGTTAGACACCGTTAAAAAATTTGAGACTCCCGGCAATCCTATTGTGTATGCTGAATATTGTCCACATGATGACAAACCCACGGTTTTGATCTACGGACACTATGACGTTCAGCCATCCGACCCTGATGAGCTTTGGAATACTCCCCCTTTTGAGCCCACCGTTCGTGATGGAAACATATATGCTCGTGGCTCAAGTGATGACAAAGGTCAGTCCTATACGCACATCAAAGCGGTTGAGTCCTTCAAAAAAACCGGAACCGAACTACCGGTCAATGTAAAATTCATTTTAGAAGGTGAAGAAGAGATCGGTTCACCTAACCTGATCCCATTTATTGAAGAACACAAAGACATGCTTGCGTGCGACATGGTCTTGATCTCTGATACCGCTATGTTTGCGGAAGATCAGCCTTCCATAACCTATGGCTTGAGAGGACTCGCCTATATGGAAGTGGAAGTGGTTGGGCCAAATCGCGACCTGCATTCAGGCGTTTATGGCGGAGCGGTTGAAAACCCTGTGAATGTGTTATGTGAAATGATCGCCAAGCTGAAAAATGAAGATGGCGTGATCCAGATTCCGAAATTTTACGACAAGGTTAAACAGCTGACCAAAGCCGACCGTGATGCATACAAACAGCTACCATTTGATGAAGAAGCTTATAAAGAATCACTGGATATTGATGCGGTGCACGGTGAAAAAGGATACAGTACCCTGGAACGTGCTTCTGCCCGCCCAACACTCGATGTAAACGGCATCTGGGGTGGTTACACTAAGGAAGGAGCCAAGACGGTACTGCCTTCCAAAGCCAATGCCAAGATCAGTATGAGATTGGTTCCAGATCAGGATCCAAAAGAGATCGCTCAATTGTTCACTGAATATTTTCAGTCACTGGCACCTGATACAGTAAAAGTTAAAGTATCAGAACATCATGGTGGCCATCCATCCGTTACTGATCTTGATTTTTATGGACTTAAAGCCGGTGCCCAGGCATTTGAGGATATCTACCACGAGGAAGTCTTGTTCTCACGAGAGGGTGGCTCCATTCCTATCGTATCCGATTTTAAACGAGTACTTGGTGTTGAATCCATTTTGATGGGCTTTGGTCTCACCAGTGATGCCATTCACTCACCAAATGAAAAATTCGCACTCAAGGATTTCCACAGAGGCATTAAGACCTCAGCCAGATTCCTCGAGATCTTACCTGAATTCGCTGACAAATAAGATCAGCGATTTAGGCAAGTTCTACACTCTCTTAGATCTCCTGCTCGATAACGATGGGCGAACCGGTTTCAAAATCGTATAAGGTCAGGCGCCGGAGGTTGTAGTAACCTGTCCAGTAATTTCGAAGAGCCTGAATGTAACTGCGGCGGGCACTGTCTTTTTCGTTTTGAGCAATGAACAGATTGGTGACATCGATCTTACCGATCAGGTAACGATTCTTAGCCACATCATATCGGCGTTCAGCGATCTCATCCGATTTTTGAGCCAGCTCTACCTGACTTTGAAGTTGCGAAAATTCACGAACCGTACTTCTTACATTCAGGTCAAATTGCAGTTTTTGGTAAGTGATCGTATTCGCCGTAGCAGCCTGTTGGTTTCTTGCGGCCTGAATTTCGGCCGTATTTTTCCCCCAGTTAAATATGGGGATCTGAAATCCAACTGAAAAGAACTGTCTGTTTTGCGGATCCTCATATAGCCGGTCAAAGTCTTCCGAGGTTTGGTTCAAACCATAACTCGCCTGTACGGTTGCAGAGAAACCTGCTGCTTTTTTGGCCTGATCATAAGCCTGATTTGCCTGTATCTCACTCAGCTGAAATTCCAGGGAGGTACTGTTATTTTTTTGCGCCAACTCAAGAGCTTTATCTACATCAATATTCAGTTCAGGAGCTTCTTCAGGAGCTATCACCTCAATGACCACATCATCCGGAATTCCCAATAAAGCCTTGAAGTTTTCTTCAGCTCGTTGGAAGTTTAACGTGGCTGTAGTCAGTGAGGTTTCAGCATTTCTTAGCTGCAATTCACTTTGAAGCAGATCATTCTCAGCAATACTCCCTACCTGATAACGTCCCTGTGAAATATTATAGATCGAGTCGTTTACCGTGACGTTAAATTCTGCCACTTCTACATTGATCTTTGCCAGCAGAAAATCAAAAAAGCTTTGAGTAGTGCTGAAGGCAAGGTCTTCCATATCTTCAACATACTGCTTTTGTGCGATCTGATATCTAAGCGGTTCTGTTCGGTGCCTCCACTTTAAACTGTTAAACTGGAACAACGGCTGACGGTATGTGGCCACCAAGGGGGTACTTTGCCATAAATAGGTATTCTCACCTTCAAAAATCCCCAGCCTTGTAATACCACTTGAAAGAGACAGATTACCTCCGGTTGGCATAATGCTTTGCTCGATACTCAGATCCACGGAAGCCTCTGATTGTGTACGGGATGAGAACGTAACTGTACCATCATCCTGCACATTCGAAAAAATGGACTTGTTGTAGTTCGGGGCATCCCCACCCAGGCTCAGGCTTGGCAACAGGTCTGCCCTAAATGACCGATACCGCCATTTGGCTGATATCAGCTCAAAATTAGCCGCTCTTGCTAAAGGACTCGATTCCTTAGCTATTTCAATACTTTTTTCAAGTGTCAGAGATCTTACTGGCTGATCTTGTGCCTGACCTTCCCCAAAAATTATTACGGATAGAATTAACGTCAGATATAATAAAAATGATTTATTCATGGCGTAATGCGTGTACAGGATCATGTTTTGCAGCTCGTTTTGCAGGGTAATAACCAAATACCACACCGATCAAAACAGCTACACCGAATGATATGAATATTGAAATTGGTGTTACTATAGTGGCAATGTCGGCCGTTGCCTCAATCACATAACTGAAAGCCAATCCTAAAACAATTCCGAGTAAACCACCGGTGATACTGATCGTGAGTGCTTCCGTTAAAAATTGCAGTTCTATATCTTTTTTCTGGGCTCCAACGGCCATTCTCACACCGATCTCACGGAATCGTTCTACAACAGATGCCAGCATGATATTCATAATACCGATACCGCCAACGATCAGTGAAATGGATGCAATGGTAGAAAGTACGATGTTGAAAATTCGTTTGGTCTGTTGTTCCTGCTGCAGGAGTTGTTCCGGTACAATGATCTCGAAATCGACCACATTATTATGTCGCCTTTTCAACATACGCGACAGGATCTCAGCTATGGTACCACTGTATTTGGTATCCGTAACCTTGACGATTAGCCGGTCAAGTTGATTATAATTTCCATCACCTGCATCACCTGATGAACTACCTCCATTTGAAAAGATCATCATCCCGCCCCCCATTACCACTGTTGAGCCACCACCCTGTTGCAGATCATTCGAGGTTACAACTGCTCTGTTTTTAAATCTCAGCAATACTGTTGAAACAGGTGCATATATATCCAGATTAAAATTCCTGATCCCCAGATTCTCAATATTTTCTGTGGAGACTTCCTTTTTTTCTAAAACACCCACAACTGTCAGCCACAAATGCCCCACTTTGATCTTTTTACCGATCGGATCCTCTCCGGCAAAAAAGCGGGTTTTAACATCATAACCGATCACACAGACCGGGTCAGCTTCGTTTATCTGTACTTCACTGAAATTACTGCCCTCAATAACCTCAAAGTTACTGATATCAAAATAATCTGTATTTACACCAACCAGTTTACCCGTTCGCATTCTGGCTTCACGAATAAAATTGGTTTCGTAAACGATCTCGGGACTAAGTTTTTCTACCTCAGGAACTAACTCTCTGATCGTGTTAAGATCCTCCATTGTCAACCCCGGAGAGAATTTTGTTGATTGTTGTTGTTCCTCGCCCTCACTAACGGCACCCTGCCTTTGTTCTACGACCGGCTGAACGATCACGTTATTGGTGCCAAGCAACTGCATTTGGGTCAACACCTCTTGTTGGGCTCCGTTACCAATAGCCAGCATTGCAATCACAGACGACACTCCAAAAATAATCCCCAAAGAGGTCAGGAATGCTCTTAGCTTATTACGCTGAATTGCCTCAAGGGCAATATCAAAGTTGTATAAAATTTTCTGTAGCAAAATGAGCCTTAGTTTGAAGTGATCGCTTCTTCCAGATATACCTTGTCTATTCCGGAGGTATCGTCCGGTACCGATAAATAGATAATGTCATCCAAATTTAAACCACGGTGTACCACCACTTCATTTTCATTCATAAGACCAAGGTCCACTTCCTGCATAACCGCAGATAACCCCGATTGCTTGAAGACAAAGCTTGTGGAATCTTGAACATGAATGGTCTCTAATGGCACGAACATGGCATCATCCAAACGGTCTACGATGATACGGTTACTTGTGGTCATAGCTGGCCTCAGGGTTGAGTCTGTTTCAGAGATCTCTACCACTACTTCATATACTTTAGAATTGGAACCTGATCGTTGTTCACCAATATTTGCTACACTCGTCACATTTCCTGTCAGGGTTTTATCCTGGATGGCATCGAGCCCAACGATCACATTCTGTCCGGTTTGTACCTTTTGGACATCCACTTCATTAACATAGGTTACCGATTCCATTACCGAGAAATCTGGCAGCTCTGCCACAGTAGGGTTCCAGGCACTGATCTCACTGCCTTCCGTTATTTTTGAACCGTTTCCGGTTCGCCGGTATATGATCATGCCATTGGCCGGGGCCCGAACCGTAAACTCAGTCATTAACTCCCGGATCTTATCTACTTCATTTTGTTCTTCCTGAAGGTCTGCCTCCACCTCACTCATCTGTGCTTCGGCTTGTTTGACTTTGGTCACGTAATTCTTCTTTTCCTGCTCTAATTGTCTACGGGCCTTATCCAGATCGATTTCTGCCTGCCTTTGCACAGCGGGCGACTCATATTTTGATTGGTCAACGGCTATTTGCCGTTCTTCCACTGCATACTCCAGGTTAATGAGATTATCACGAGCCTGAGATAGAGTCAAGGTGCTATCCAGCGAAACTTGAGTTACCTGAGATTGTGCCTGTTGTAATTCCAGCATGGCATCCTGTAATCTGCCTGTTATTTCCGAACGATCCAGTTCAGCCACAAAATCTCCCTTCTCTACGATGGTTCCTTCCGGAATAAGCCTTTGAATGGTCAGATTAAACAAACGAACATCACGCCCGCCTTGGGGACCACGGATCTCAACCGAATTTTTGGCTCTCAGTTCTCCGGTTGTGGTTACATCAACCACAAATTCCCCTGATTTTGGAGTAGTGGTCAACACCACAGAGTCTTCGCCTTCGCCGCCAAGCAGCATCCAACTCAATAGCAGCAGTGCAACGGCACTTATGGGTATCCAATATTTTTTCTTCATATCTGAAAGTCTTATTTAAAAAGAAAGGAAGGTAGTGTATTCCCGCACCTCTCAATATACTATAAATTTAGTTTTACAATTTCGTGTAAATCTAACTCACCGGTTAGATACTTTGTTCACGAAAAACTTTTACCCTGGTTTATTAAAAAATGCAAAACGGGAATCTACTCATTTTGCATAAGTACATCCCCAAAAGAGATCTCCTCTGCAGCGAGTATCATCAAAGTGGTTGGCATGTCATGTAACCATTCCTGAACCTCTGTGTAGTGAGACGCAAAATCACCATCAGGTTTGGCCATCCCCATAAGCACAAGGTCTGCATCCTGGGAGGACTCGTGGATAATAGATTTAAAGCTTCTGCCATTTGATACAATGATTTCCGGGATAGCGCCGGTTCTTGCCTTCTCGATGAGCTCAACAAGATTTTGTTTGGCATCTTCTGCGGCATTCTCAGAATCTACAACCATTTTCAGCCTGATCTTAGCATTCCACCACGAACGGCTACTGGCAAGTAAATAGGCAACCATCATCATGAGCCCTCCATTTCCCTTCAAACCACCCCACCAAACGTCAATGATCTCTTTATCGCCGAACCCATTGTCTTTGTCATCGTGCACAACTATCACGTTTCTGTTCATGTCATAGAAGTCTGAGATCATTTTACAATACCTTTCTCTTAGCTCCTCGTTCTCACTATCCCCTAAAATGATCGTATTGGGAACTAATGCACCAAGACCATAGGACCTGACTAACTGTTCAGAACCTTCGAAAGCATCATTGGCCGTGGTTACACGAACCAATGCCTGAACGCTTCGCTTTGATAGGAATTCACGAATATTACCTTCCATTTTCGTGATCTGCGTTGTGGTAAAGTTTTTACTGGTCAGTACCGTGGCTACGGTCATCAATCCCCGATTGTGGGTGAGAGAAAGACCGAAGTCGATTAGGTGCCATCTTTTTGTTGGAGCGCCGGATAATACCAATGGATTTGGCCGCCAGGTTTTCGCCTCTTCATTCACTCCCAGGTGAAACAGCCCCATCCGGGTTATGGCCATCCATATCCCTCTTCTCACATCACCCCAGGCTGATTGTAACTCTCTTCGTTCCAACCATATATAGATCAGAATCACAAAAATAAAGGCAATACTGGTGGCCAACGCATTTATTAAAAACATCACGGAAATACACCCAAGTGCACCCAAAATGGAAAAGACCCAATGCACCTTGAACTCAGGTCGGAAGGAGGGGCTTTTTAGTAATCGCTCTATGCCGGCTGTAATATTGAGCATGCCATATGTCGTTAAAAAGAACATAGTGAGGATGGGAGCTATTAAATTCAGGTTGCCAAAATATACGGCTGTAAGTGCAATGACCAATGTGACTATAGTTCCAAGTCGAGGGGTATCTTCGGCTCCTTCTCCCTTACCCAACCAGCTTAGCCATCGGGGCAGAACCTTATCCCTAGCCAAAGCTTGAAGCACCCTGGGGGCTCCCAGTATACTTCCCACGGCACTTGAAAGCGTGGCTCCCCAAACACCGATCAGTATCGCATCCCCCCAATAAGAAATCTTTCTCATGATCAGCGGATCCTCGATTAGTGTCATGGCATCTGCTCTGTTAGCAAGAATGATCGGAAGCGTCATATAGATTAGATATCCCACTCCAATAGCGTAAAACGTGCCTTTTGGAATCGATCTTTTGGGGTCTTTTAAATCCCCTGACATGTTAACCCCGGCCATAATACCGGTAACCGCCGGAAAGAAAACAGCAAATACCACCCAGAATCCTGCAGAATTCTCCGGGGAAGCCCCCCATAATTCAATATTCGATTGCTCGACAGGGCTGCCAAAAAATAAAGACAAAAGTGAAAGTGCGATACCAAACATGATAAAATATTGAGCCCTGATAGCCGCTTTTGCCGATACCAGGGCTAAACCGGCCACTCCTACGGTTGTCACTAATCCAACAGTAGTAATGTTCAATTCCGGAAAAACCCCAACAACACTTTCTGAAAAACCTATGGTATACAAGGCGATCGAAAGAGCCTGTGCCAGGTACAGTGGAATTCCTATAGCGCCACCGGATTCTATACCAAGCGACCTGCTTATCATGTAGTAAGCTCCCCCTGTACGTACGCGCTGGTCGGTTGCGATTGAAGCGATGGAAAGAGCTGTCAAAAACGTGATCGCTGTTGAAATAGTCACGATCAGGAGGGTACCGATCAGGCCAACGTTTCCTACTACCCACCCAAACCTCAGGTACATGATAACACCTAAAATGGTGAGGATAGATGGTGTAAATACACCCCCAAATGTACCCAAGCCGGTTTCAGATGATTTTAGAACCTCTTCTCTGTCTGGGAATAGCTTCTTTATTCTATTATTCATTCCCGGACTTCCTGAAATTGCACAAAATAAACCCTATTGAACTGCTATATCTATTTTTCTACTAAAGTATTGTCAACCAATCCTGTTTCCAGGTCGTAAGTTTTACCGTGCGTTGTGTTTTCAAGGATCTCTTTTGGATCATTGTTCTCGTCAACGATAACCACTTTTGGCTTATGTTCTTTTGCCTCTTCCGGTGTCATTTCTGCATAGCTGATCACAATAATTCGATCACCCACCTGAGTCATACGTGCCGCTGCACCATTCAGGCAACAAACACGGCTTCCACGTTTTCCGGGTATGGTATAAGTTTCAAGGCGGGACCCGTTTGTAATATTCAATACCTGCACTTTTTCGTAAGGCAGCAGGTTGGCTGCATCCAGCAGGTCCTGATCAATGGTGATACTTCCTTCATACATCAGGTTTGCTTCCGTAACTGCCATTTGGTGCAGTTTAGATTTGAACATCGTGATTTTCATTATACTATATCAAAGGTCTAAAATTAGGTTATCAATAAGACGCGTTTTCCCTAAATATGCTGCGCCTGCCAAAATATATGTCTCTCCTTTTTCCAGCTTGTTGACCGGACTCATGGTATCAAAGGAGAACACAGAAAGATAATCATTTTTAAAGCCTTTCGCTTTAAGTTCCTCTCGTTGCTCTTTTAACACGCCTTCAGGCTCCATCAGTCCCTGATTTACCTTCTCTTCTACCCTTTTTAGTGCCGAGTAGAGATTTGGAGCGATCAATCTTTCTTCCTGAGAGAGGTAGGCATTTCTGCTGCTTAATGCCAGTCCGTCTTCGGCCCTTTTGATGGGCGCCATCATGATCTCTACATTATGATTGAACTCTTTGACCATCTGCCTGATAATCTGTACCTGTTGTATATCCTTTTGCCCAAAAACAGCGAAATCCGGCTCGACAATATTGAATAGTTTATTGACCACCAATACAATGCCCTCAAAGAATCCGGGGCGACTTCCTCCGTCCATATGGGTGTTCAGTTCCTTAACTTGTATGGATAAGTATTTCTTTCCTGATCCATACATGATCTCGTCATCCGGGGTAAAAACAACGGTACATCCCGCATCCTTGCAAGCCTGAACATCATCCTCCAGTTGCCTGGGATAGTCCTCAAAATCCTCATTTGGACCAAACTGCTCAGGGTTTACATAGATGGATACCACAACTTCATCCGCCTTAGATCCGGCTATTTTGATCAAAGACAGATGCCCTTCATGCAATGCTCCCATGGTTGGAACGAACGCGATGGTCTTACCTTCTCGCTTAAGCTGGCTAACCTCATTTCGAATCTCTTCAATGGTTTTGCACTGTTTCATAAATGAAAATCAAATTTAGTCGGCGACTTTTGTTTAAGGGCACCAAAAGTAAGCATTTATTGGCTGAAGTAAACAGTTGACAACCGGGCAATACCTCCATAAACCAAAAAAGCGCTCTTCTCAGAGCGCTTTTCAAATTTGGTTCCTGATCAAATCACACTGAGCGATCCATATCAAAATCTTCCAGGATCTCTTTGATCCGGTTCAGGAATGCTCCACCGTGAGCACCATCGATGATACGGTGGTCATAACTCATGGATAAGAACATCATTTGACGAATCGCGATCACATCGCCGGCTTCTGTTTCCATTACAACCGGACGTTTTTCAATGGCACCGGTACCGATAATGGCAACCTGTGGCTGATTGATGATCGGTGTTCCCATCAGATTTCCTACACTACCGTAGTTGGTTAGCGTAATGGTACCACCCACCAGGTCGTCAGGACTCAATTGCTTACTTCTTGCTTTATTAGCAACAACATTTACTGAATTTGCAAGTCCAACCAGGTTTTTCTCCTGAGCTTTCTTGATAACCGGAACGATCAAGCCACCTTCACCGCCTTCACCAAGCGCAACGGCCAAGCCAAAGTTGATATCCTTCTTAACGTGGATCTCATCCCCAACAACAGAACTGTTGATGAGCGGGAATTCCAGCATTGCCTTGATAATGGCTTCCACAAACAAAGGCGTAAAGGTCAAACGTGTTCCCGTCTTTTCCTGAAATTCCTTCTTATTCGCATTTCTCCATCTCACCATGTTGGTCACATCCACTTCCGCAAAGGTGGTAACATGTGCTGAGGTCTGCTTGGATTTCACCATATGCTCAGCGATCATCTTGCGCATGCGATCCATTTTGATCACTTCCACATCACCGGATGGAGAATGTTTAACATCAAGCTGCCCGGCCGAAATTGAATCGCCGGATGACTTAGAACCTGAACTTGGCTTGCTAAGTCCACTGCCGGATGAAGCCGCTTGTTTCTGTGGTGCAGGAGCAGAAACCTTACCGGCTTTCTTGTCTTCTACATAGGAGAGAATATCTTGTTTAGAGACCCGTCCGTTCTGACCTGATCCTTCGATGCTTTCGAGTTCTTCCTGACTGATGCCTTCTTCTTTGGCAATTGAGCGAACCAGCGGTGAGTAGAATCGTCCATCACTTCCCATACGCTGAGGTTCAGAACCACCGGTTGTTCCATTTGATGAGGCTGATGCAGCCTGACTTTGAGTTCCGGCCGACGAAGTTTCTTGTGTTTGCTCTTTCTTTGGAGCCGGGGCACTTCCTGATGAAAGAGCGGCACCTTCACCTGTTGCAATCACAGCAATGGTTTGGCCCACTTCAATGGTGTCATTTTCTTCTGCCAGGATCTCAACCAGCGTTCCTGATGCGGGAGAAGGCACTTCACTGTCCACTTTATCTGTGGAGATCTCAAGTAGGGTCTCATCTTCTTCCACCTGATCACCCACTTGCTTATTCCACCCAATAACCGTGGCTTCAACAACCGACTCGCCCATTTGGGGCATTTGCACTTCAATGCGCTCACCTTCATCACCGCCGGATGCAGCAGGTGCTGCTTCCTGTTCGGCAGGCTCTTCCTGTTGTGCGTCACTTTCTTCAGCAGTTGTTTCTTCGGAAGCCCCACCTGACGATACATCACCGGCAGCATCAGCATCGGTCTCTATGATAGCAATGGCCTTCCCAACTTCAATAACGTCACCCTCTTCAGCCAGTATCTCAACCAGTACACCGGCTTCAGGTGATGGCACTTCGGTATCCACCTTATCAGTGGCAACCTCCAGCAGAGTCTCATCCACTTCTACAGTGTCTCCAACCTGTTTGGTCCACTCTATTACGGTGCCTTCCATTACTGATTCGCCCATTTGGGGCATTACCACTTCTACCTTCGCCATAAAATTGTTTTGTTTTGCTGCCTGTACGGCTGTTTAAAGGAATTTTTTACGGACCCTAAAGTTCAGGATTATTCCAATTAGTTCAAAATTAGTATCGTACTTTAAAAAAGTAGAAAAGCGCTTTTTTCAACCTTTTGCCTTTTCGGTCTTCGTTTCACAGAGTTTGTAAAACTCAGACCGAATTTAATTTCGTTCACTGAATTCGATATCGTCCAATTTGAGCTTTCTTCAGGGTTTGTCCTCACTTCTGATTTTATTAACTTCGTGTTTTAGTCAAACATCATTTAATACAGCCCTGGCATTATGATATCGGAAGAATTACAAGAAATTATTGACGAAGCTGAAATGCACATGGAAGAAGCTACTGCTTTTTTCAAAAAAGAACTCTCACATGTTCGAGCGGGTAAAGCTAACCCCGCCCTCCTTGAAGGTATCAAAGTTGAATATTATGGCTCTAAAACGCCGCTTCAACAGCTGGCTAACGTAAGTGCTCCCGAACCGAGATTACTGGTAGTTCAGCCGTACGATCGTTCAGGAATGGAAGATATTGAAAAAGCGATCATGTCGGCCGGACTTGGCTTAAACCCAAGTAACGATGGTGACCGGATTTTGATCCCGCTTCCTGTACTTACCGAGGAACGGCGCCGGGAACTGGTCAAGCACTCGAAAGATATAGCCGAACAGGCCCGGATCAGTATTCGTAACTCCCGTCGCAATGCCAACGATTCTGTAAAGAAAACAGTAGAGAGCGAATCACTTTCTGAAGATTCCAAATATGAGGCCGAGGATGAGATCCAAAAACTGACCGATTCCTACATCGCCAAAGTTGAAGAAATGCTCGAGAAAAAAGAAAAAGAAATTATGACTGTTTAACGGGTTTCGAGTTTCGTGATTCAGGTTGCGTGTTGTTCGTGTCTACAAACAATAGTTGCCAGTTTAATTTATATGAAAAGTTATCGGGATTTAGAATTTTATCAGATGGCATATCATTTGGCTCTTGAGGTTCACGACCTAACAATGGCACTTCCGAAATATGAATTGTATGAGCAAGGAAGCCAGGTTCGCCGTTCTTCCAAAAGGATTAAAGATACGATTGCCGAAGGATTTGGAAGAAGGCGTTATAAAGACGAATTTGTACGATTCCTGATTTTTGCTCATTCTTCCTGTGACGAAACCATATCACAGTTAAACATGATCAGCGACATACACTTTGCAGAAGAACCACTGACCGATCTACTTAATCAATACGACACATTAGGCCGGAAAATTAATAGTTTTATAAAATACGTAGAACAGAATTGGAAAACGGATTAACCCGTAACGTGTAACACGAATTTCGCAACCCCATAGATGTATATATCCGAATTAGAATTACAGGGTTTTAAGAGTTTTGCCCATAAGACCAAGGTTAAGTTTGACAGTGGAATAACTTCCATTGTTGGACCGAATGGGTGCGGTAAATCCAATATTGTGGATGCCCTGCGGTGGGTTTTGGGGGAGCAAAGACCATCTCTTCTTCGGTCTTCTGCCATGGCTAATGTCATCTTCAATGGTACCGCTAAAAAGAAAGCTCTCGGTATGGCTGAAGTGTCCCTCACATTTGTGAATGACAAAGGCATTCTTCCCATCGAGTATAGTGAGGTAACTATTTCCAGAAGGCTATATCGCTCAGGAGACAGTGAGTATTTGATCAATGGAACCAGCTGCCGGCTGAAGGATATCATGGAGTTGTTCATGGATACCGGAATGGGTTCTGATGCCTACTCAGTGATCGAGCTTAAGATGGTTGAGGAGATCCTGAATGACAAGAACAATGATCGCCGCAGGTTGTTTGAGGAAGCTGCGGGAGTTACCAAATATAAAGATCAGCGTAAAAAGACGATCCGCAAGCTGGAATCGACCCGAAAGGATCTTCAGCGTGTGGATGACCTGCTGGTGGAACTGAGAAAGAAAGCCCGGTCCCTCGAAATTCAGGCTGAGAAAGCTGAAAAAGCCAAAGTCTATAAAGATGAGCTGGAGCTCCTTGATAAAGGCCTGACACTTCATGATTTCAATAAGATCAAAGAAGAGCTGGAACCTCTGAAAGAGCGGATCGCCAACGCTGATAAGGAAAAACGCGAGATCTCCAAAGCCATTGAAGAGCTTGAAGAAAGTGACGAAAAGGCCAGGGCAGAACTCATCGAGAAGGAACGACAACAGGCAGAGGCTCAGCGCAGGGTAAGTCAGCTGCATAATGCCTTACGCGAAGCGGATACCAACCTTCGGATCACACGTGAAAAGATCGAGAATGAGAAAAAGGTGATCACCGAATATGCCAAGGATATTGAAAGTGGTCAGAATGATCTCGAGGAATTAAAAGATCTGCTGGAATCGAGCCGAAACAAGCTGGAAAGTTTTGATGACGAAATGGAAAAATCGAGCAAGGCGCTCGAAGATTCTAAGAAAAAATATGGGCAGATCCAGCAACAGTATAACCGTGAGCGAAGTGACTTATATGAGATCGAAGTTCAGCTGAGTGCCACCAACAACGAATTGAATCAGCTTCAAACCAAGCGGATCAAGATCGAAAGTCGACTCGAAAATACAGAAGGCGACCTGGAGCGCATTGATGACGAGATCACGGACTTGAACGACGAGATCGAAAATATGACCGGTGAGCAGGGACTCATCGAAAAGAAACTGGATACGCTGGTTGTTGAGCGGGACGAGCTTGAGGAAGAGCTTGAAACAGCCCGAGAAAAACGGGAGCAGTTTGCAGATAAACAAAATGAGATCAAGGATGAACTTAGGACCCTTCAAAGTAAAAAGGAATCCCTGGGATCTGAGATCAATTTGATGAATGATCTCGCCAGTTCCAATGAAGCCTTTCCAGGAAGTGTCAAATACCTGATCGAAAATCATCGGTTTGATTTCAAGGATATGACCACCGTTTCTGAAGTCTTTGACACAGACCAGAAACATGCCGTGGCATTGGAAGCCGTGCTCGGTGAAGCTCTTAATTTTGTGGTCGTGAAAACCCTTGATGACGCGCAACGGGCGGCGAAGATCCTTAAAGATAATAAAAAAGGCCGCGCTACCTTCATTCCCCTTGACCAACTGGCAGCCACCTATCCGGTCAAAGACGGAAGCCTGTTTGATGACGTGAAATCCAAACGGGAGTATTCGGCCCTCAAGCAATTGTTGCTCGGTAATGTGTTAGTGTATGATTCTGTTGAAGAGGCCTATAAAGACACGCGTTCCGAAAAAGATCTCATTGGTGTAACATTTGATGGCGAAGTAGTAACCGGCCACAAATTCTTCCAAAGTGGCAGTAAAAAGAAGAACGCCGGGATCCGGGTCGGGCTAAAGGATAAGATCGAAAAGCTAGAGAAAGAAGAAGCCAAGACAGCCAAAGAGATCGTCAAGCTCGAAGAATACCTTCAGCAGATCATAGATAAATATGAGAAGCTCGATATTGGCAAACTCAGTCAAATGCTCAAGGAAAAAGAGCAGGAAGTTCGCCGACTTGAGCAGCAACAGCAAAGCCTGAGCTCCAAGGTTTCTGTCTATCAAAAGAATATTGGCGAATTGGTGAACCGTAAGGATCACCTGAAAAGCAGTGAAGGAACCGCCCAGGAAGAACTGAATTCCATTCATCCCAAGCAAAAAGAACTTCAGCAAAAAATGCTGGAGCTGGATGAAAAACAGCAGGAGAAAAAAGACCTGCTGGAAACCCTGGAAGATGAGCGATCCATTGCACAAAGTCGCTACAACGATACGCAGCTTAAGCATCAGGACCTCAAGAACAAAGTGGACAACCTGGAGCGTGATGTTCAGCGGGCCGAGACCGGCATACAGAACGTGAAGAAACGTATTGAGAACCGGACGGAACTGACCGAAGAAAGCAAAGAACGCATCGAAACCCTAACGGGCCGCACCAAGGAGCTTCAGGAAACCATTACCACCAACAGTGAGGCAAAAAAAGAGGCCGATGCCGCTTTGGAAAAAGCAGAAGAAGCCGCTGCCAAACAGCGTGGAAAGATCAATGAGATCGAAAAGGAACTGAAGGAGGTCCGCCGACGTAAAGAAGTGAATATGGAGCTTGTCCACCACCTCGATATGGCCCGTGAAAAAATGGAAATGCAGTCGCAGGCACTCTCTGACCACATCTGGGAAACCTACGGCATTCTGATGAAGCAGGTGGATGAAACCCTGCCGGAAAACAAGACACCGGAGGAAGCCAAGGAGCGCATCAGCTGGCTGAAGCAAAAGCTTAACAGTATTGGCGAGGTTAACCCCCTGGCTATTGAAGAGTATAAGGAAGAAAAAGAGCGACTCGATTTTTACGAGGAACAGATCATGGATCTTGAGGAAGCTGAAGAACAGCTTTTAGAGACCATTGATGAGATCAATGAAACGGCTACCGAACGATTCAATACGACCTTTGAAAAGATCCGCATCAACTTCCAAAAAGTATTCAAGACTCTTTTTGAGGCGGATGACTACTGTGACCTCATTATTGAGCAGGATGTTGAAGACCCACTTGAAGCGCGGATCGAGATTAAGGCTCAGCCACGCGGTAAACGACCTTCCGGAATCTCGCAGCTTTCAGGTGGTGAGAAAACACTGACGGCCATTGCCCTGCTTTTTGCCATCTACCTTGTGAAGCCATCCCCTTTTTGTGTATTGGATGAGGTCGATGCCCCGCTTGATGATGCCAACATTGAGCGTTTTGCCAAAATGATCAAGAACTTCAGTGAAGACACTCAGTTCATCATCATTACTCATAACAAACAGACTATGAGTAAAGCTGAAATGATGTATGGTGTGACCATGCCTGAAACCGGTGTCTCTCGCCTGGTGGGTGTGAAACTGGATGAAGTAGAAGACGTTCTTTAGAATATTGAACATCGAACATGGATTAATCAATTTTGAATGAGGTTTTTTGCCTATCCTCCTATTTACATCTTTGAAGAAGTCTCACATCCGATCCTTACAACATACATTCAGCGCCTGCCTTTCGGCAGACAGATTCTTTCACTCGACCTAGAAAAAACACGTGTCCAGCCCTCGCTATGCACGCTATGCGCCGTAGCGATCTCTGCATTAGCTTCAAAACTGCTCTATTCCAACCGGTTTATCTTCTAAAAGCTTGGCACCTATTCTTTTTGGGCAATTAATTGCATCCATTTTAATAATACTTTAATTACTAAAAGTGCATTTAAAATCATCTTTACTTACTATTAGTTATACATTATAAATTAGATTTGGTCGAGGCACCGATCCCGCCGTATATTGGAAGTAGTTATTCAAAAAATAAGTCCACGGAAAAAACCGGCGGGCTATTTTTATACCCTTCTCTCTCACTTTAACAATCCTTTCTTCCTGATCTATTGATCGCTTTTCAGGTTCAAGTATTTCGTTGTTGAAGTTCAACCTGAGCGTTTTATCTTTGGCTACACAAATAAATTAACTGTATGCCAAAAATGAAGAACCCGACCGTAATATTCTTACCGCTGATCCTGATCTTTTCTGCCTGTAATACTGATTCGTCGGAAACCCGATTTCAGGACCTCCCGGAAGAAGCCCAAACGATCTCATTGACCGGTGATACACTTTATACCAATGTGGATTCCCTGCCGGAAGCTCTGGCGAATAGAATAGATTCTTTAAGTGCTTTGGCATTGGAGCAAGACAGGCTTGTAGACAGTTATATCTGGGAAGCACGGAAAACAGCCTACAGAGGTGATTACCGAACAGCCATTGTTCAGCTTTCTTCCGCTATCATTGAGTTCCCTGACGAACCCCGACTATATCGCCACAGAGGACACCGTTATATCACGCTTCGTGAATTTGACCTGGCCATTCAGGATTTCCAAAAGGCAGCCGCTTTATTTGAGGGACAGGATGATATTACCGAGCAGGACGGCCTTCCTAATGCAAGGAATATCCCATTGAGCTCACTTCATACCAATACCTGGTACCATATTGGCCTGGCTCATTATTTAAAGGGAGAATATGACCTCGCAAACAAGGCTTATGAGAAGGGACTTGTCGCTTCCACCAACGATGATATGAAAGTCGCTTTTCTTTATTGGCACTATATGGCATTGCGTAAAGCCGGTCATGATGTAGAAGCGGGTAAGCTTCTGGAACAAGTTTCAGAAGATATGGTCATGATCGAAAACACGAGTTATCATGAGCTATTAATGGTATTTAAGGGAGTGTTTACAGAAAATCAGATCTTAGATGAGAATAACTCCGAACTTGACAATTCAACGCTTGGTTATGGCCTCGGCTTCTGGCATGATATAAATGGCCGGCATGAAAGAGCTACTGAGATCTGGCAACAGGTCTATGATTCCGGAAACTGGGCCGCATTTGGCTTTATTGCCAGTGAAGCTGAACTGGCTAATTAAGAATAAATATAACAGTGCGATGGTGTTACGGTGTTATCAGTTGATCCCAACTATAACACCGTAACACCTAAACACTTCCGCACTACAACACCATTAATTCCCTACAAAGAACAAGGCGTTACCAAAGAGAAGTTTCCCGTTATGCCAGAATCCACGGAAGAGTGGATTGTCAACCATATAGACCACCTCTCCTGAACCCATATTCTGAACACCAAAGGTCAGGGTATGCTCCAGTTCTTTTTGGGCATCAACTCCGGTAAATCCGCTGCGATGGGCTCCGGGTTTAGCCGCTCCCACATTCCATCCATAATCCAGGTACTCGTAAGCATCAGTTCCAAGCTTCAGAGACATGTAAGTGTCATCATATCCGAAAGCGAGTGGATGAGTGGTATCCATCGTTATTTCATAAACACTACCGGGATTAGAACCGCTGGCTCGTTCACGTTCTGCATTTCCGTACACCCTGAGTTTGTCGCCGGGTTCCGTTTCTGCTTCCCCTTCATTGTCCATAGATTTACGTTTCAGGGCAAAGCCTTCCTTTCCGGCCAGTACACTGTTGGCACCGTCCAATGCGATCAATGTCCCGCCGTTTCTTACCCAATCCCGGATCACAGACAAGTTCGTATCGTTAACAACATTTCCATACATGGTTGGCATCACGATCACGTGATAATCACTCCAGTCAACAGAACCAAAATCGTCGGTATTGATCATGGTTACCGGATAGTCGATCTGCTGATCAAAGAAATTCCAGATATGTCCTACCATATTGGAACTCGTTCCTTCTCCTGAGATAAGTGCCACTTTAGGGGCTTCGATCAGGCGTACAGAAGAAGAACCGAAATCCTTACCGGAATCCACAAAACCGGTGGCTGCCGGGGTCACAATTCGGTTCAACAATGCAGCTTCGTCTTTAACGATCTGATCAAAACGATCGCCCAGGTTCTCATTTCCATTTCTTGTAATAATGAGGGTTCCAGGGTTGTAACTGTTTCCATTCAGAGTGAAAGCTTCTTCAGCATAACGTACAGTTACACCTTTTTTAAGCAGCTGAGAAAGGTACTTCAGGTCATCAAATGAATTCCACTTAGCCAGGTAAGCGTAAGGTTTCTCGATACTTGGCGTCAGTTCCTCTTCCACCGTTGGCTGAACAGGCTCTGTATCGATCGTGCCCGTCACAGCATATCCATCAAGGCCATAGGCATAGTGAGTTTCCCAAGCCGTGATATCGTAGGTCAGTGAATCGACCAGTTCCGGATTCGGTTCAAACAGTGCCCGAACCAGGGTTCCTTTTGGCTGATAGGTACTGATTACGTAATCGCCTTCTTCAACAGACACTCTTCCTGTCTCTCCGGTTGAGAAATCATATCCATTGGCGTTGGATGAGCGTGAAGCCATTCCGAATTCGATCTTTTGCTTCATCAGATACTGAAGCAGCATGGAAACTTTATCCGGGTTACTGCTCTTTTTGACCACAAAGGTCTTGTATTGGCCCGAACCATTCTCGATCGTGTTATCAAAATAGGTCTTAAATTCGTTGATCACGCGCTCATGATTCTGAGAAGTGATCTCTACGGTAGAAATTCCACTGGTGTGATGGTGCAACAACCGGTCTTTCAAAGTCAGTGTATCACCTTCCGGCTTATACACACCCAATCCGGCAAATCCGCCACCGGCCTGTTCGTAGGTCATGCCGATCGCTCCGTTGAAGGTAGGCCATGTATCTCCGTAGCTTGGGTAGAATAGGTCGAATGATTCCTTGGTAAAATATAACCAACCTTCTTTGTCAAAATACTTTGTGTGATTCTTACCGATCATGGTCTGATACTCTCGCTGCCAGTCAGTGATAGCATTATGAAACGGTTTGGCGGCCGGTGCAAAATAGTAAGGCGAACGGTAGCTCTGCTCATGGAAATCAACATGTACGTGTGGCATCCACTCCTGATACGCTGCGATACGCTGCTTACTTTCAACCTGTGTCTGCCAGGCCCAGTCACGGTTCAGGTCAAAATGATAATGATTGGTACGCCCACCCGGCCATGGCTCATGGTGCTCACGGGCATCGTGGTCCGGATTGAATTCCTCTCCAACCACGGTTCTGTACCAGTTTACATAGCGATCGCGTCCGTCAGGATTGATCATAGGATCCATGATCACCACGGTGTTATTAAGCCAGTCGGTTCGCTGCGTTACCAATTCATGAATGGACTTCATGGCTGCCTCACTGGAGGAAGTCTCATTTCCATGCACATTGTAACTCAACCAGACAATAGCCTTTTGATTGGCTGTCGGCTCACCATCAACCAAACCGGTCAACTTTAAGTTATTTTGCCGGATCTCTTCAATGTTATTCTGATTTTCCCGGGAGGTTACCACCACATAAACCAGCTCCCGTCCCTCGTTGGTCTTTCCATATTGAGTCAGGGTCACTAAAGGAGATTCCTCAGCCACGTGCTGAAAATATCCCAGGACCTTATAGTGGGGAGTCCACTGATCGCCAAGTTCATATCCCAGATATTCAGCCGGGGACTGGATTTGAGCCCATCCCGGAAGGTTGAGGAATAGGCCTAAGAGTAAAGTCAGTAATATACTACGTTTCATTATTCTGCCGATTTATTTAATTCAGATTCGATTTGTTCAACCACATCATCAACAATGGAATTGGGGATAGGGATAGTAAGGTTGTAATGGGCAATTTTCCACCCATTTTCATTTTTTACCAAAACCCCGGATCC
>JAASTO010000007.1 GCA_021767245.1 Balneolaceae bacterium | reverse complement strand
ATGATCACGCCAACCAATGGAGCTTTACTTGCCATTTTAACAGCTGCCGGGGTTTCCTACAAAGACTGGCTCCTTTACTGCTGGAGGCCATTCGGCATCATCCTGGGCATCTCTCTTACTTCCATTATGATCGCCATTTTTATAGGATTGTAGATGGGTGGGTACTTTTTTTTGAATTTTCCCTGCTGAATGTCCGAAGTTCTTACTCTTTAATCTCCATCTTCTCGGCAAAGTAGTGGCAGAAATCACGCATGTCGCCGGCAATGCGTTCGTCATCGATGGAACTTTCAAGGGTGTTGGCCATAGTGACCAGCGTTTGGTGGAAGAAGATCTTCATTTCGTCAACGGTCATGTCGCGTGTCCACAGATCCAGTTTAAGCGTGTCCTTGTTCTTGGCATCCCAGAAGGAAAGCAGCATGGCGCGGCAGTTTACAGCATCTACGTTAGGCATGTCATCGGCCTTGAAGGCAATATTAGATGCGATATTTTGTTCGTCTAATTCTACGGTAATGTTGATGTCTTTTTTTGGCATGAGCTCGCTTGTGTTGAATTTCTTTGCAAATTAAGGTTTTCTGCACTGAATTTGTGAAGGAATTGGGTTGCATTAATGATCTTTTAGATTCCCGCTTTCGCGAGAATGTCCGTGGGGACTAAGGCGATTATAACAAACTGCGGAGCAACAACCATCCACTACCTCGTCATCCCCGTGAAAACGGGGATCTCATAGTTACCAATGCCAAAGTTGCATTAATCAAACCCCCTTACAAAAGCCTTAGGATTAATTTCATACCGCAGCAATTAATCCATATTTTCATCCCTCACTTTTACTTCTCATTCAGATAGTCATCACACTTTGTTAGCACTCGAAAACATCACATTACACCTGGGCGACCGTGAACTGCTTGACGGCGTCAGTACTTTCATCAACCCCGGTGAGCGGATCGGGTTAGTTGGCCCTAATGGAGCGGGTAAATCCACTCTGCTTAAGATCATTATGGGGATACAGGAATCGGATGAGGGAACGGTTTCGCTGGCTAATGAAGAGACGCTCGGGTACCTCCCTCAGGATGGCGTTGACCCTGATTTCACCCTGACGGTTCTGGAGGAAGTGGAAACGGCCTTTGCAGAACTCTTCGAGCTTGAAATGAAAGTGAAAGGTATTCAGGAAAAACTCTCACAGGCAGACCCTCAAAGTGATGAGTATGAAAAACTGATGGAGCGTTACGGCCTCCTGCAAACGGAACTTGAATCGTCAGGCCTCTATGAGTTGCGTTCTCAGGTCGAAAAAGTATTGATGGGACTTGGGTTCACTGAGGAAGACTTTCACCGAAATACCTCCGAATTCAGCGGGGGCTGGCTGATGCGTATTGCCCTGGCTAAATTGTTACTCCGCCGCCCTACCTATCTCCTTTTGGATGAGCCTACTAACCACCTGGATATTGAATCTTTACAGTGGATGGAAAATTTCCTGAACAGTTATGAAGGGGCCGTCGTGGTGGTTTCTCACGATAAGGCCTTTCTGGATACCATCACCAACCGCACCCTGGCTCTCAGAAGCGGAGATATCTCTGATTATGCCGGTAACTACTCTTTTTATGAAAAGAAGTGGGAAGAAGAGCGGGAATTACTCCTGAACGCCAAAAAGAATCAGGAAAAGCAGATCAAGGAAACCCAGGAGTTCATTGACCGTTTTCGCTACAAGGCTACCAAAGCCCGGCAAGTGCAAAGTCGCATCAAGCAATTGGAAAAAATGGAGCAGATCGAGCTGGAGGATGAGCATAGTAAGGTCTCATTTCGTTTTCCGGAACCTGAACGCAGCGGTCAGGTCGTGATGAAGCTGGAGAACCTCCATAAAAGCTATGATGATAACCTGGTGTTTGACGGAATCAATTACGAGATCGAACGAGGCGATAAGATCGCGGTAGTAGGTCCCAATGGTGCCGGAAAATCCACATTGATCCGTATTCTGGCCGGCAACGAACCCTTTCAGAATGGCGAACGCATTGTGGGCCATAACGTGACCGTTAATTATTTTGCACAGCATCAGGCAGAGGAACTTGATCCAAAAAAAGATGCACTCGAATCCATGCACGACGCCGGTTCAGGTGCTAAAGAAAGTAAATTAAGGACCATTCTGGGATGCTTCCTGTTTCAGGGCGATGATGTATTTAAGAAAGTAAAGGTCCTTTCAGGCGGAGAGAAAAGCAGGTTGGCACTCGCAAAGATGCTGCTATCACCTGCTAATCTGCTCATTTTTGATGAGCCTACCAACCACCTGGATATGAGCAGTAAGAACATCCTGCAGCAAGCCATTCAGCAATATGAAGGCACCTGCCTCATCGTATCTCACGATCGTGATTTCCTGGACCCCATTGTCAATAAGGTATTGGATGTACAGCCGGGTTATATCAAAACGTATTTAGGCAATGTCTCCTATTATCTAGATAAGAAGAGAGAGGAAGCCGAACAAGACGCTGCTTCGGAAACGGTTCAGCAATCAAAAGAAGAAAATTCACAACTTTCCAGAAAAGAACAGCGACGGATAGAAGCTGAGCAACGCAATGAACGGAATCGCCGGACCAAACCGATACGTAACAACATTCAGTTGGTTGAGAAAGAGATCGAACAGATGGAAACCCGCAAAGGTGAGATCGAGGAGACCATGGCTCAGCCTGATTTCTATGATGATGCCGACAAGGTGAAGGAATTTTCATTGGAATATGATCAGCTCAAAGCCGACCTTACAAACCGATATTCGAAATGGGAAGAATATCAGCAACGCCTTGAAGCGATCGAACAAGAGTTTGATGAATGAGCCCACATCTCTTAAGTACACCTTTATGAAATCATATTTAACACCAATTGTCCTCCTATTCTCACTGGCTACTTTTATAGCCGGTTGTTCGTCAACTAAGCAAACGAATAACTTAATATCTACGGCTCAAACCGATGATACAGCGGAGGAGTGGATCAAGGTGAATATCAACGAGGCGATCTATTTCCATTTTGAGAAGGAAGATTCTGAGTGGACAGGCACCTTCAGAACCTATACGCTGAATGACGAAAATGAAAAAGTGGTAAATCAACTGTATGTGTCAGCCAATGACAGCAGCTGGTCTGATTTTCAGCAGTTCGTGGATTTTTTGAACATTTACGAGATCGGTCCACAGAATGAGATCGAAGACTGGGTTCCCGATTCCGGTACCTTACCCCGTCGGGTGTATAATTTTGAAGTGTTTGATGGAGATTCCGTTCACTCTTTCTCTTATCAGGACCCCATTAATGGGATTCGCGATTACTGGCAGGCTCAGAACCTGTTAACTTTCATGACGCTTGTTGAAAATGACCTTCAATGGGTAGAATCCACCAGCGAACCTTAAGCTTCGCTCCAACGCAGAGCGTGTGGAACGAGTCAGGTTAATTTAATATTCGTTTGTTTGCATCACTTCCATCCTCGTTCCTACGCTCTGTGTCGGAACGGATCACCACCGGCTCTACTTTGCAAAGATCTGGCTCTTATCCCCAAAGGCCTTGAACTCCAGGGCGTTTCCACTTGGATCGAGGAAGAACATGGTCGCTTGCTCTCCCGGTTCCCCCTTAAAACGAATATAAGGCTCGATCACAAACTCGACACCTTCGTTCTCCAGTTTTTCTGCAAGAGCTTTCCACTCTTCCATCTCAAGGATCACCCCAAAATGGCGAACCGGCACCCCTTTTCCATCCACGGCATTCAGGGCCGATTCCTTGGCCTCATCCGGACTCAAATGCGCCACCACCTGATGTCCCCACATATTGAAATCGATCCACGAATCAGAACTTCGACCCGTTTCGCAGCCTAACAGATCATGGTAAAATTTATAGGCTTCATCAAGGTCTTTTACAGGAAATGCCAGGTGGAATGGATTGATATCGCTCATGGTGTTTAGTTTGTGTCGGGTTGAAATTTCGCTCAAAAGTAATGGATGTGGAGATTAGAAACCACATCTCAAAGATAGTTAGTAGTACTACTTTAGATCGTGGAAAATGTCATATTCGTCTAAAGCTCTTGCTATTACATATTATTAGATTCCCGCCTTCGCGGGGATGACTTGTGAAGCAAGAGTAATTAAAGGAAGAATTCTCTCATGAGCGTGCCTTATTTCAACATTGGGTCCTCAGAAAATCTCCCATTCGAGTATCTAAAAGATTTTGTATCCTTGAGCACGCAATAAATATCATACACAGTCACTTACTTCATTAACTGAACCATGGGCGAATCGATAGATACGCTACAATTAAACCTGGATAGTGGCGGGCTTCATATCATGAACGTCTCGCTGGCTATTATCATGTTTGGTGTGGCCCTGGAGCTGACCGTTGATGATTTCAGGAAAGTGGCTAAAAATCCAAAAAGCACATTAATCGGACTGGCTTCCCAGTTCTTTATGCTGCCCGCTTTAACCTATGTGATGGTGATCATCATGGAACCCCATCCAAGTTTCGCTCTTGGTATGATGATGGTGGCCGCCTGCCCGGGTGGAAATATTTCAAACTTTTTTTCCCTGTTAGCAAGAGGTAATGCCGCGCTTTCTGTGAGTATGACGGCCTTTGCCACCTTGTTATCGATCTTTATGACTCCCTTCAATTTTGCCTTCTGGGCAAGTTTGTATGGCCCAACCAATGCCATCCTCACTGAGATTCACCTCGACCTGTTTGAAGTCTTTCGAATCATAGTGCTTATACTTGGTATACCTCTGATCCTGGGCATGACCATGAGGCATTTTAAGGATAAACTGTCACAAACCATTTCTCCTTACATCAAGAATTTTGGGATCATATTTTTTGCCGGGTTTGTGATCGTGGCCTTCAGCATGAACTTCGAGAATTTTATAAGCTATGTGCACCTGGTGGTCGTGCTGGTTTTCATACATAACGCCATCGCACTCACAAGCGGATACTCACTGGGCGTGATTTTCAAGCTTCCCAGAAAAGACCGAAAATCCATAGCCATCGAAACCGGTATCCAGAATTCGGGATTGGGATTACTCCTTATTTTCAATTTCTTTGACGGCCTGGGAGGCATGGCACTGGTTGCGGCCTGGTGGGGCATCTGGCACATCGTAGCCGGTTTAAGCATTGGGTGGTATTGGTCAGTAGGAAAATCAACTTTACACCGCGTTTTCAGCAATGCGTAGAAACAATTATTTGTGGTATCAATTCTGGAGGCATGCAATAGTTGGCAATGGGCTACGATTCTTTTATAAAAAGATCAAAGCGGTTGGGAAAGAGAACCTGCCAAAAGACAAGCCCATTCTTTACATCCCCAACCATCAGAATTCATTCATGGATGCCCTTCATGTGGCCATAACCACCAAACCTGTCATCTATTTTCTGACCCGGGCACAGGCTTTTAAACCCGACATCGTCGGTAAGTTCTTATGGTCCATAAATATGTTGCCGGTTTATCGGGTCAGGGATGGTTTCAGCTCCATTCAAAAGAATAACGATATTTTTGAGAAATGTATCCGATACCTCAAGAATAAGGAAACCGTTATGATCTTTGCTGAAGCCAATCACAATTTGAAACGCAGGATTCGTCCTTTGAGTAAAGGTTTTACACGGATCGCATTTGGAGCCGAAGAAACCCATGATTGGGATCTGGATCTTCAGATCGTACCGGTAGGCATCAATTATGCAAGGCACCGAAAGGCAGGCAACACGGTTCAGGTTAATTACGGGGAGCCGATTCCTGTTAAAAAATACATGGAGCTCTATCTGAAAGATGAGCGTGAAGGCGTAGAAGCCATGAAACACGATGTTTATGAGGCTATGAAGAAGCTGGTCTTCCATGTGGGTGATCTGAATGAATACCCTGTTCAGAAAATACTCTGGGACGATCTTGAACCGAATGAAATGAAAACCGTTGATCCTGAAATTGCCAATGCCCGCATTGCCAGGACCAAACCCCATGTATCTGAAGCGATCATTGACAAAGCCAAGGCACTTACCAAAAAGGCAGAAAAAGCAGGGGTAGAGTTAAAAGACCTCACTGATCAGGAAAAGCTCAGCTTTAAGCATATTTTAATGTCTCCCTTTTATTTGTTTTCGTTTATCAATAACCTCATTCCATATCAGCCGCTCAGGTATTTGATCGAAAACGTGATCAAGGATCATGCCTTTGATGCATCTATCAAGTTTTTGCTATCACTGATCGCTTTCCCCCTTTTCTATGGTATCGTATCGATCGTTCTTAACCTGACGGGAGCAGGCTGGCCGATTATCCTGGGTTACCTTTTATTAAGTGTTATCACGGCTCCTTTATTTGTGCAAGCCAAGGATCTTTTCACCGGTTCACCAAAAAAGAAACTTTTGAAGCAGGATCCTGTTTTATATAAAGAGCTTCAGGAAGAGTTAAAGATATTCCGTGATCTGCGCGAAACCATTTTAAGTGAATGAAGCTCAGACATTTACTGTTTTGAACCTGAAATCAATCATAAACCTAAACATACCTATGAAACTAACTAGTCTTTTTACTGCACTACTTTTAATGACCGTTGGATGCACTCAAACGGTAGAAAAAGAAGTTGAGATCACAAACTTTGAACATGATGAACTGGTAGCCACCGTCATGCCGGTTGGCGATAGCGGTGTTGCGGGTTCAGTAACTTTTACTGAATCTGAAAACGGCGTCAGTGTTGAAGGAGAATTTTCAGGCCTTGAATCAGGAAATCATGGCTTTCACATTCATGAATTCGGAGACTGCCGTGCTGCCGATGGCACCAGCGCAGGCGGGCACTTTAATCCTGCCGGAAATGACCACGGTGCTCCAACCGACGAAATGCGTCACATGGGCGACATGGGTAACATTGAAGCGAATGAAGAAGGTGTAGCTACTGTCAGCTATGTTGACGAAACCATTTCACTTGAGGAGATCCTTGGCCGCGGTATCATTATTCACGCCGGCGAAGATGACCTGACCTCTCAGCCTACCGGAGCAGCTGGTGGACGTATTGCCTGTGGAGTAATCGGTATAGCTCAGACTCAGTAATTAAGAAAAGCCATTAAGCCGTTTGATCTTTCCATTCTCTGAAGAGCTGCTCAAGTTCTTCGGAGGATGACAGGTCAACTGCTTTTTCAGCAAGCTCATCAAAATCATTTTTGTTCCTGCTGCTTAACAGATCATAAATTGCAGGCAGCGAATTTGGAACCATACTCAACTCATTGATCCCAAAACCCATCAGGCAAGCGGCTCCTATCTCATCTCCCGCTAGCTCTCCGCAAACACTCACATTGACCCCGGCTTTTTCTCCCCCTTTAACCGTCATCTTAATCAGTTTCAAAACTGCGGGATGATAGTGCTGAAACAGGGTGTGAATCTTTTCATTTCCGCGATCAACCGCCAGCGTGTACTGCGTCAGGTCATTGGATCCGATACTTAGGAAATCCACTTTTTTTGCAAAATGAAAGGCTGACAATGCCACACTCGGTACCTCAACCATGATCCCGATTGGCAGGTTTTCATCAATTGGTGTTCCGGACGATAACAACGCGCCCTGCATCCTCTCTATCTCATCGCGGACCTGATCGATCTCTTCGACCACAGAGATCATAGGGATCAGCAATTTTACCCTGTCCGGATATTTACCGGCAATGGTCAAAATGGCTTTTAGTTGAGACCGAAGCAATTTCTTTTCATCCAGTAACAAACGGATTCCTCGCCAGCCTAAAAATGGGTTGGCCTCTTTATAGGGCCGGCGGGCATTTTTATCTCCCCCAATATCAAATAACCGAATAGTAACCGGGCCTTCTGAGTTTTCCAGCATAGCCGTGTAAAAGGCTTCCTGATCTTCCACGTCCTTTCGAAGCTTTTTACCAAACAGAAGACTCTCTGTTCTGAGCAATCCGATGCCCTGTGCCTTCATTTCTGAAACGCGCGGGAGTTCTGCTTCAAACTCTACATTGGCCATCAACTTAAATGGAAACCCATCCTTTGTTTCAAAGCCGGCGGCACGATCGGCTTTTACAGAAACCTGCGCTCCTTTCAGCTTTTCAGCATATTCTTTAAGAACCTCATCAGAAGGATCCAGGATCAAACCGCCTTTATCGGCATCCAGGATTACCATTTCGTTTGAGGATACTACCTTGGTTGCTTTATCCGCATTGATCAAACATGGGATCCCCAGTGATTTGGCTATAATAACGGCATGTGAGGTGATGCCTCCTTTTTCAAGAACCAATCCACCGGCTCCCTCTTCGTAATAATTCACCAGTTCAGTAGGACTGATCTTACTGGCTACCAATATTGCCCCTTCGGGAACCTTTAGCTCGGTTGCATGATCACAGACTTTAGAAACGTATCGATCTCTGATGTCCTCAAGGTCTATGATCCGTTGCCGGAACAATTCCGACCCACTTTCCTTTAGCTGCTCTATAAAAGAACTAAAGGTTTCATACACCGCAAAATCGACGCTCAGAAGTTTCTTCTCAACGATCTCAAATACGGATCTCTTTATCTCAGGATCTTCTATGATCTGCTGCTGTGCTTCTATGATCTCTGCCGTACTTTTATCCTGAAGTCCCCCCGACATTTTTTGCAATTCCTGAACCAGTGAGGCCCTTGCTGAACAAAATTTCTCTTTGTGGGCCTCGATATCACTTTCCGTGATGGCAGTTGGACTGATCTTGTGTGAACCGGCTTTGATCACCAAAGCAGGGCCAATGGATATCCCAGAAGCCGCACTCCGGGCTTTTATAGTTGTCTCAGTATTCTCATCGAATGAAAAACTCATTCCTCATCCATCCCGAATTTATTTTCAATCGCCTCTTTAATGGCTTTCAGAGCTTCCTCCTCGTCCGGTCCCTCAAGTTCAAGCTCAAGCTCAGCTCCACTCTCTGCCGCCAGGGTCATCACCCCTAAAATACTTTTCCCGTTAACCCTATACCCATAGCTATGGATATAGAAATCCGATTTGAACTTACTGGCTAACTTAACCAGCTGTGCAGAGGGACGAGCATGGAGTCCCGCAGAATTTTTTATGGTTACTTTTTCTTTGATCATAGCAAAAATTTAGTTCCTTAAAATGAAAATAATATTACCAACATGCCAAGTTTTTGAACCTTAAATATTTGCGCATAATTCTAGTTCCCTGCAGGATCAGTAATTTTTAAATAAGATTAATCTTTCACTTAATGTTTCTTAAATTCAGGCAGTCAAAAATAAATCACTATTTATTTAAATAAATAATATGTCAGTTACCGAGAAAGAAGTTCAATACATCGCAAATTTAGCAAGACTTCAGCTTAACGGCGAAGAAGTAAAATCGTTTGCTGACGACATGAACAAGATCTTAGGATACATGGAGCTTCTCAATGAAGTGGATACCGATGACGTTGAACCACTTGAGCACGTGATAGACCTTGAAAGTCGCCTTCGAAAGGATGAAGCCAAAGAACCCCTTTCTCATGAAGACGCTCTGAAAAACGCTCCCGATGCCGACAGCGACTATTTCCGCGTACCTAAAGTGATCGAATAACCTCCGTTCTAACCCTCCTTCATGACAGACCCACAGAACGACATTTCACAGGATTTCTTTACCCGCCTTTCTGATAGCAGGCAGCATCTTATTGCGCTGTTTATTCTGTTCATCATACCATTCTTTTTATTCACGGCTACAACCATTGGTGGAAAAGAATTCCAGCGGCACGATACTACCCAGTGGAGAGCCGCTACAGAATCTGTTTTCGAATACCGTGAGGCCTACGATAAGGAACCTCTCTGGGTCAATAATATGTTTGGAGGGATGCCGTCCTATGTTGTTTCACTTGCCAAACAAACGCCCCATCTCGATGATCTTCGCAAATTATTCGACGGGATCTTTCCGGCATTTCAGTTCTGGGTTCTTTTCAGCGGCATGTACTTTTTGCTTGTGTTGATGAAATTCCGGCCTTTGGCAGCTACCTTTGGCAGTTTAATGTTTGGGCTAACCACCTATATACCGATCATTATAGCAGCAGGTCATAACACCAAATTTATTGCCCTGACCTTTATACCCTGGGTGATCGCCGGTTACTGGCTTTTGACCCGCAACAAGGACAATCGCCTCCCGGGCCTGCTTCTATTTACGGTAGCCCTGGTACTAAATCTCAGAGCAAACCATCCGCAGATCACCTATTATTTCATTTATCTGCTCGGGTTTCTTTGGATATTCGATACCTGGTCTTCATACAAAAAAGATGAGATCATGGAGTGGGCCAAAACTACAGGACTGCTGGCTCTGGCAGGCATCGTTGCACTGATGGGGCACGCTGAGACCTTTCTCCCTTTACAGGAATATTCGAATTACAGCTTGAGGGGTGGCTCAGCATTGGATAACTCAACTGGCCTTACAGAAGGTTACGCGTTTGCATGGTCGCAGGGGATCAGGGAAACCTGGACACTGCTACTCCCAAACTATTTTGGAGGAGCCTCTCCTGACTACTGGGGACCCAAGTCCTTTACATCCGGCCCTCATTATCTCGGAGCATTAGCGCTGCCCTTTATACTAATGGCCTTGATCCGTGAGCGCTCAAAGATCATGTATGTATTTTTTGCCGCCGGCTCACTTGGTATTATGTTCGCCTGGGGAGGAAATTTCAGATTACTGAACGAATTCGCTTTCGATTACATCCCTCTCTTCGACAAGTTCCGGGCCCCTGAGACCTGGCTTACACTGACTGCATTTTGCTACACTGTTGTAGCAGTGTACGGACTTGATTGGCTCGTTAAATTTGTAAGATCAAAAAATGCCCAACTGAAACAGCTCTACTTGCCGATAGGTTTGGGAGCAGCTGTGATCGTTCTGTTGTTTGTACAGCTGAATTCAACCAATTTCAAACGTCCGGGTGAAGTGGCCAGTATTGCCAATCAGATCGCTCAGCAAAATCAGGTTAGCCCCAATAATCCACAGGTTCAGCAGCGGGCTGAACAGTATGTGAATGTACAGATGGTCCCTCAGCGTGAGGAGAAAGCTAAAAGCGACCTCTTAAGACTTTCCATTATATTTGTATTGGGAACCGGACTGATCTACCTCACTTTCTCCAATAAAATTTCGATATCTGTCGCCCTCTTCGGGTTTATTCTGATAACAGCCTATGACCTGATCAGCGTAGATAAACGCTACATCCCTGACGATGTGATCGTTGATAGTAACAGGAACACGGTGCGACTGCTCGAATCTCAAAGGACAGATCTCACTAATTACATAGTTGAGAATAATTCAAAGAATACAAACTATCCGTACCGAACGTTTCCGTTACTTGATAACCCTTACAGTAATGCGATCCCATCCTATTTCTATCCTCAGATCGGAGGCTACACCGGTGCCAAGCTCAGCGTCATTCAGGATGTGATGTATAACGGCGGTCCTCTCGACGTTCAAAGCAACAGCTTCAATCCTCAATTGCTGGATCTCTTTAATGTAAAATACCTGACCTATACAGAGGGTTTGTCTCTTCCCGGTTTCGAGCCGGTCTTTGAAGGAGAAAGGGGCGTGGTGTATGAAAACCAAAACGTACTACCCAAAGCCTTTTTTGTGGATTCGGTTATTACAGTAGAATCGCCCCGGCAGGCATTCAACTATATTCAACCTCAGCAGATCGACCTTGCTGAGACCGCTGTTGTGGAAACAATAGATCAGTTAACTACCTCAGCTGATTCAATCTCATTAGTAAATGTTACGAACTATACCGGACCGGAGATCACTCTTGAGGTTTCAAGGTCCGAACCGGGATTCTTAGTTCTAAGTGAAGTTTACTATCCGGCAGGCTGGACGGCTACATTGAACGGCGAGAAAATTCCGATCTATAAAACAAATTACTTTCTGAGAGGATTACAGATTCCGGCCGGGGAGCATCAAATCGAACTGAAGTTTGAGCCAAATTCATATTCCCTCGGTACAACCTTAGCCTGGATCTCATTGGCATTTCAGGTATTATTAGGTAGTTTTTTAGCCTTCAGATTCTTCAAAGATTAAGCCTGAATTACCCAAACTTCCTCAGAAGAAAAACCTTCAATTCTTTCCAGAGAAATTTAGCCGGCACCCAGGTGATCAGGTCTGTCAGGCTATTTGCCTTACCGGTTGCCTTTCGGATCGTATAAAGCTGATATCTTCTCTGGTCTTTATTCATCAAATGTTTGTGCTTGCTATAAAATTGGAGGTATCCCCTCAACTGATTTCTTGGGGTGGTGATCTGTTCCCCATCATGTTCAAGATGAATTTTTTGCAATGGCTCCCGAACATTCCGGATCGGTCCATAACTCTCACATAACCGTACCCAAAGATCATAATCCTGCGCGGAACTTAGCGATTCGTCAAATCCCCCTATCTCTAACAACCGTTCTTTTTTGATCAGCCCCTGATTGCCCACTTGATTTGAGTATAAAAGTCTTTCAAGGGTTATAATTTCATCCTTTTTCCAAATCAGTTTTCTGTTTGGGAAAAGGTGTAACACGTCTGAAGTCACACAAGCCTCTTCATCCCTGTAAGCACTCATCATTTTTTGAATTCTTTCCGGCATCCATTCATCATCATCATCTAACCCGGCTATGTACTCACCATTAGACAGTTCGATCCCTTTATTACGTGCAGCACAGGCTCCCTTTGCCTCCTCATTTCTATGATAGATCACCCTGTCTATGGACCTTTCATACTCAGAAACGATCGATTCTACCGACTCCGTTGATCCATCATCTATCACCACAAGCTCCAGATTTTGATAGGTTTGGGCCTTAACAGAATCGAGGGCTCGCTTCAGCAAGTCTTTGCGGTTATGAGTAGTGACCACAGCCGAAACCGGGGGATAATCAGGCATGATCTTTCTCCCTCACATTACCGTTAGCATGTTTCTTCATAAAAAATGTATTTTCAAAGCCATAAATCATCAGACCCTGTATGGATCCATCCCCAAATATAACTTTTATTATCTGTACTTATAACCGTGCGGAATATCTTGATGATACGCTGCATTCACTGTTGCAGCAACCCCTTGAGAATATAGCGACTGAGCTCCTGGTGGTAAATAATAATTCGACTGACAACACGCCAGAGGTTGTAGCCAAACATCGTGAACAGGCCGATCCCTCCGCTTTTCAGATCAGTTATTTTGAAGAAGCTGAACAGGGCTTGTCATTTGCCCGAAACCGTGGAATCAGGGAAGCTGCCTCAGAGCATATTGTTTTTGTGGATGATGACATCCGGGCTGAACAACATTTTATAGAAAACTGGATAAATTTCTTTGAGACCTATCCGAACTACCATGCTGCCGGTGGGCAGATCAGGGTTCAGTTTGACGATCATAAACCCATATGGGCTTCTCACTATTTACTGTCTCTTTTTGGGTATCACAATCTTGGAAAAAAAGTCAGGGAATACCCCGGAAACAAATATCCGTTTGGCGGAAACATGGGATTCAGGAAAGAGCTCTTTGAAGAGACCGGCTTATTTGACACGGATCTCGGCCGAAAAGGAGATCAGCTCATCGCCAATGAGGAGAAAGACTTATTCAACAGAGTCAAGTCTTTGGGAGAACCCATACTCTATCTTCCACAAGCTATTTTGTACCACCGAATAGGACCTGAAAGAGCCACAAAAGATTACATACGAAAGCAAGCTGAAGGCATGGGAAGAAGTGTCGCAAGACAGGCGGAAAGCTCCCCAAAACTCAAACTCATTCATAACTTCAAAGAGATCTTTAAAACAGCTGTAAGTTTAGCCCTGTTTTTGATTTATCTGATTGGTTTTACCCCATCCAAGGGCATCATGTTGCTTAAGTTCCGGTACTGGATATTAAATGGATACACTTCCGAAAGGAAGAAGTCAAGGTAGGCCATGATTATGCGAAACATGATCCATGTTATAGTTTCTAAGTTATTTTGGGGGGTCCTCATTCATATCGTGAATGACAAATGGTATGCAAAGATCCGGTACTGGCTGGTTATGAAGAAGTGGGGTGATTTTGAAAACCCAACACTTTTCACGGAGAAAATTCAGCACATCAAGCTTTATGAACGAACGCCAATTCGGAAACTGGTCGCAGATCGCATAAAAGTTCGGGAATATGTTTCAGAAAAGGTCGGCTCAGAGCCTCTAATTCCTCTTCTCGGCTCCTATAAAACCATGACCAAAGAAGCCTGGGATTCTCTTCCTCAACAGTTTGTACTGAAAGCCAATCATGGTTGTGGCATGGTCAAAATTATACGATCTAAATCTGACCATTCATATGAAGAGATCTTTGAACTCACGGAAACCTGGAAGAATACCGATTACTATAAAGTAGGACATGAATGGGTGTATAAAGGACTTTCGCGTGAAATTATTGCTGAAAAGTTACTTACCGATTCTCAGGGGCAGGTTCCTAAAGACTGGAAATTCTTTTGTTTTGATGGTAAGGTTAAAGTCATTCAGGAGGATATCGATCGGTTTGGAACTCAACCTCAAAGAAGAAACCTGTACGATCGTAACTTCAAAAAGATAGAGGCCGAATTGTTATACCCGGCTACCCATCAACCCAGCAAAAAACCGGCTCTACTAGATGAAGCTATAAGGGTTTCTGAGGCTTTGTCTCAGGAATTCAATTTTATACGTGTTGATCTGTATATAACCGATGATCAGATTTATTTCGGTGAACTTACAAACTATCCCGGTAATGGATTTATCCCATTTCAACCAAGATTCTGGGAATATGAAATTGGGGCAATGTTAGATCTCAATTAGTGATTTACAACTGGATCAAATACCCAATACATTGTTATTCCTGTAAAAGACCGTTGTTTTTTCAACTATCATACCTCCCGCCTTTAAACCAGTAAAACTGATCTCTTTGAATCCCTCTCTCTGAAAATATTTAAAAACATCGTCAAATTTTTCTTTCCAGCTATCATCCAGTATTACAACTCCTGTATCTCCCAGATAGGGAATAACGTGTTTTATGCACTCTTCCCTGTCCCGCCCATCTACAATTATGATATCATATGTTTCTTCACCGTGTTCTTTGATCGCCACATTGTACTTTTCAGGAGTAGGATAATAAAATACTTCACAATTATCCTTGTCTATTAGGGCCTCCCTCATCTTATTAAACCATTCTTTGTCATATTCAATGGAAGTCACAAATTGAACTCTTTCAGCGAGATATAAGGTGGAGTACCCTGAACCATATTCAAATACTCTCATCGAATTATTCAAACGGGGTTCAAGAAAGTCAATGAAAGAATAATTCATCCAGGGAATTGGTTTACCTTTTTTATTTACCGGCTCCTTTCTTTTTATTGAATTTATATAACCTGTTTCCACCAGATAAGCACCATTTCGCATAGATAATTTCTGAAGATGTCTTAAAACGTACAGTCTTTGATATATGCCTTTGGGTAGTAGTTTGCCGGCTAGTTCATCTAAGGTCATGGGTATGATGTTTTCTTTCAAATATATCTGTAATAAAGTAACACATTTAATATTGGATTAGACCGAAAAACATATGCATTTTTATTGATCGAAAATTTGGGTGAGTTAACACCTTTCAGTAACTGACCCGATGACCGTTTTTAATTTTCAACGAATATTTTCAGATCCCTTGGGTGTCATAAAACAACAAAGTATTATCAATACCATTATCACCTACATTGGTATTCTACTAGGTTTCATTTCCACTATATATCTGTACCCTAATTTTCTTGAACCTGATCAGTACGGGTTGACCCGCCTGCTGCTTTCTGTTTCATTTGTGTTTACTCAATTCGCCCATTTGGGGATGAACAATACAGCTATCCGGTTTTTCCCCTATTTTGAAGATGACAACAATGATCATAATGGATTCCTATTCTTAGTATTAGTGGTTCCCAGTACAGGTTTTATTTTATTTTTAGGGGTCATTTTTCTATTCGATGACCTACTGATATCTTACTATGATACGTCAACCTACTTCGGGGATTATTACTTATTGCTCATTCCCATTGTATTTGGCTTACTCTACTTTGAAGTGATCAACAGTTATGTACGAGCTCGTTTACATTCCGTACCCGGATCGGTTATAAGTGAGGTCATACTTCGACTCGTTACCATTCTTTTGTTGGTTTTTTTTTGGTTTAATTGGCTAAATTTTCAACAATTTATGATCGGTTTTGCCTGTTCTTATATCCTTCAGCCCTTACTGCTTCTGCTATTTTTGTTTAAGCAAGGAGAACTGTTCCTGAAACCAAATTTTGCCTACCTCAAAACCACCCTGGTAAAACGAATGGCTAACTATGGGTTATTCGCAGTATTGGGGGGTATGACAACCCTTATTGTGAATAATATTGATATCATTATGCTGGGTTCACTGTCAGGGCTCTCAGAAACGGGAGTATATGCTATAGCCTTTTACATTGGCAGTGTGATTATTGTACCACAGCGTGCGGTCGGCAAGATCGCGCCTTCCCTTATTGCCAAGCACTTAAAAGAAAAAAACTACAATCAGGTTGAGAGAATCTACAAGAGTTCATCCATTAATCAGATGGTACCCGGATTCCTTGTATTCATAGGAGTTGTCGCCAACCTCCATAATCTTGATCAGATATTACCGGAAACATATACCGGTGCCTCTATGGTCATTATTCTTATTGGAATCTCAAAACTCATCAATATGGCGGCGGGAATAAATGGTGCTATTATCTTGAATTCCAAATTTTACCGATTCGATCTGATCTCGATGATCATTCTCATCATTTTTTCCATATCACTTAATTACTGGCTTATCCCTTCTTATGGCATGACCGGAGCAGCCATTGCCACTGTCTCCTCCCTGCTGTTATACAACCTCATAAAAGGCATCTATGTTTGGATCAAATTCAGGATGCAGCCCTTTTCCTCCAAGATCCTGATCCTGACCGGTTTCAGTTCTGTTGTACTTTGGGCAAGCCTTAACACCGGTCATCTGGATAACACCTATTTCGATATTCTACTAAGATCGGCAGCTATCACTTTGGTTTACAGTGTCGGTGTTTTGAGTTTGAATATTTCAGAAGAGGTTAACGGAATATGGAAAGATCTCAAATCTAAATTCCTCTGAGACATTCTCCCCCACTCCCCTTATCTTTGGGCGATATTTAAACTGATTTTACTTCAACCCAAAAACACACATGGCAAAACCCAAGTACACCTCGCACGTTGGAATGGTAGATATACTTCCGGATGAATCCCCAAAATGGAGGGCATTGGAACATATCATCCATGAGGAAGCCGCCAGGTTCAACTTTGAGGAAATTCGCACCCCCATCATGGAACAAACGGAGCTGATCGTACGGGGTATTGGCCAACTGACCGATATTGTATCCAAAGAGATCTTTGCCTTCGAAAAAGGGGACAGCCATTATGTATTGCGACCTGAGCTTACAGCTCCGGTTGTGCGTTCCTACGTTGAACATCACCTGGATCAGCGCGGTGGTTCACAAAAACTTTACTACATCGGACCGATGTTCCGGGCTGAAAAACCGCAAAAAGGTCGTCAGCGTCAGTTCCATCAGTTTGGGGTTGAGGTGATCGGTAGCGATGACCCGGTAGCTGATGTGGAAACCATTGCCTTTATGATGAGGATCTACGAACGGATCGGGATCAAGAATTTTGAATTGAAATTGAACTCGGTCGGTGATCCTGAAAGTCGCGAAGCTTACAAGGAAACACTTCGTGAATATCTGAAGCCGAACCTATCCAAACTGAGTGAGGTATCCCAAAATCGGTTTGAAAAGAATCCAATGCGCATCCTCGATTCGAAAGAACCGGAAGATCAGGAATTCATCAAGAATGCACCGGTCATACAGGATTACCTGAATGAGGAAACGGCTTCCCATTTTGATAAGGTAACCAAATACCTTGATGACCTTGGGATCAGCTACACCATCGATCCTTACCTGGTGCGCGGCATGGATTATTACACACGCACGGCATTTGAGCTAACCTCACCGGACCTCGGCTCACAGGATGCCCTGGCCGGTGGTGGCCGCTACGATCTGCTGGTTGAGGAGATCGGAGGTCAGCCTACCCCGGCTGTTGGTTTTGCAGCCGGTATGGAGCGGTTACTGATCGCCTGCGAAGAGCTGGATATTGAACTTGCTGAAGAAAAATCAGTGGATGTTTATTTCGTCACTCTTGGAGATCCCGCCAGATCCTTTGCCATTAAACACCTTCCGAAACTACGGGAAGCCGGCGTCTCTGCTACCATGGATTATATGAGCCGTTCCATGAAAGCACAGATGAAAGATGCCAATCGTGAAAATGCCCGTTATACCATTATCATTGGAGACAATGAGCTGAACGAAGGCAAATTCACACTCCGCAATATGAAAGAAAGTGAGGAAGATTCACTTTCCTTTGATGAGATCCTAACTAAACTGAGTTAATCTGAGTGTTTACCAATACGCTCCGACGCAGAGCGTCAGGAGCGAGGTAAGTCTTAGTTTAATGGATACTTCATCGCTCGCTCAGGACGCTCTGCGTCTGAGCGATAATTAAGTATCGATTTACTTTCCCTTTCTTCAAAATTGCGAAAGCCATTTGGAAATTAATTACTGTATTACTATACTAACACAGTAATCAAACAAGGGGTTCAATGCTTTCAATCAACGACCTATCATTTTCTTATAAATCGAGTACTCCGCTGATCCAAAACTTAGACCTGGATGTCAAAGCAGGGGGAATCTATGGATTACTTGGGCTGAACGGAGCGGGAAAAAGTACCTTACTGAATATCATTTCAGGCATGCTTTTTCCCAAGAAAGGTACCTGTAGTCTACATGGGAATCTTACCAAAACAAGGTCCATTGAAACTTTAAGGGAACTTTATATTCTTCCTGAACAATTTGACCTGCCTAAAATAACCGGTGACACCTACACAAACATACATAGCCCTCTCTATCCCCGGTTTGACAGAAAGGTCATGAACGAAATCCTGAAGGTTTTTGAGGTTGACCCTTCTAAACAACTTAATTCCCTATCCTTTGGTCAGCGTAAAAAGTTTTTGATCGCATTTTCGATAGCTACTAATTCAAGCCTTCTGCTTTTTGATGAGCCGACTAATGGGCTTGATATCCCATCTAAAAGTCAGTTTCGTCGCATAGTTGCCTCACTTGAGCTCCAGGATAGAGCTATTTTGATCTCGACCCATCAGGTCCGTGATTTAGGCAGTATGATCGACCACATGATCGTTTTGAAGGATGGAAAAATCGTTTTTAACCGTTCAATGGATGAAATTGAAATGAAACTGGCATTTCAAACCATCGATCAAGACTCTCCGAAAAATTATTTATACGGTGAAGATGCCTTAGGAGGCATACAAGCAATTCTTCCCTCTTATGAAGGAAAAAGTCAGGAAGGCATTGATCTTGAACTGCTTTTTAATTCGATCATACTGAAAACAGAAAAAATGAACGATCACTTTAACGGGGTATCCTCATGAGCAAGGAGATAACATCCAATTCATCATTATACAGAATCAAGCTCTTGTTTCATCGAAATGTGATGATCAACAAACGGACTATACAGATCGGTCTAATTTCCCTTTTTTGTGGTGTCGTTTTTATAAAAGGAACCGTTCTGTATTATGGTGGTATTTCACCTATTGCGGCAGAATCCATAATTACATTTGGTTTTGTGATCTTTACCCTGGTTGGTTATGCCTTTACGAGTATCATGTTTTACGAGAAGAATTCAGCTAATTCTGCCTCACAGTTTTTTACTCTACCTGCTACGGCATTTGAAAAAATAATTTCTGCATGGTTACTTTCATTTTGCGCATATACAGTTGTCGGCCTTTTTCTTCTATATCTACTTAGCCTTTTGATCGGGTTACCGGCTGATTGGTTTTTCAGTATCCGGATCTTTAATGAAATATGGCCCTATATCATATATCAATCTATTTTCTTTTTAGGGGCTGTTCATTTCAGGTCCAATAATTTTCTGAGCACCTTAGTCGCAATTTTTGGCGTACTAATTTTATTTGGACTTATCGCATTGTTGCTTGTTAATACCTTTACACCAGATGGCTTATTTCTTAAGATCCCAACAACACTGACAGCAACTTCAACTTTCAGGTTTATTACCACCTGCACTCTAACCGTTGCGATTTCTGCTTTTTTTATATGGGTATCCTACATCAGACTAAAAAGAATGGAACTGGCATAATGCATTTCTCAGAGAACAAACCCATTTATTTACAGATCACGGATTACTTCTATGATCAGATCCTCACTAAAAAATGGGTCGATGGAGATAATATCCCATCTGTTCGGGAAGTAGCTGTTTTGATGGAGGTCAACCCTAATACAGCTTTGCGTGCATTCCACGAACTACAAAATAATGGCATAGTGTCTAACAAAAGAGGGGTTGGATACTTTGTTACTAGTGATGCCTATAATAAAGTACTTGATATAAAAAAGAAGGAGTTCTTCGATATTAAACTTCCTTCACTGTTCAAGTACATGAAGCTTCTACATATCTCCATTGAAGAATTAGAAGCTTTATACTACTCTGACAGTGATTGAACCATGAACCGTAGCCAAGGTCTATTCCTTAAGCATCTTCTTAAGCTCATCGATATCCTCGACTTCACCGATAATGGATAATTCATCGCCTTCCTGAAGTACCGTTATACCGTGAGGGATCTTGATATCTCCACCACGACGAATGATCGTTATCAGACTTTGACCAGGGAAGGAGATCTCTTTGATCATCTTACCGATATACTGCTGAGTGCTGTCATCCGGATTGAGGGTTATCTTGATAAACCGTTCATCACGAAGGAGTATTTCTCTGAGCTCTTCATCATTCTCAGCACTGCACCAACGTTGAAGGAAATTTTTGGAACCTACCATTTCTGCAATGTGTGCCAAAATCCTTAAGTGTTGGCCTGTTTTAGCTTCTGAACTTATGAAAAATATGATACTGTGTAGTTTATTATTCTCTTCGCCATCCTCATCAAGTTTCTTCTTACTGTATCCCTCGCGAATACGCACAAGGACCAACTCAGGTGATACATCCTTCTTTAACCTGGCATGGTTAAGCGCCACACCTTCGGCAATCTGTATAGCAGAATTATCGGCTGAATTCATAAATAACTTACGCAGCTCTTCGATCGAGATGTTCAATTTCTCGGCCAGGCTCTCAGCTGCCTTATTAAAGATCGTATCATAATCTGTATCAGGAGAGAAATCTAGAACATCTGCCCGGGAAACCAGTTCCTCGTAAGGATCTTCTTGCCTGAGACCCTTTTCACGGAGTATGCCACGCATCTCACTCTCTAAACCCTGATCTTTATTTTCACCTAACCGTGCATGAACATGAAAGATAGCTCCTTGACGCTCTACCTTATCCTGAGCGTAATATTTGTACCAGATGATGGATGCTGCCGTGACGGCCACTGTGAAAAGTATTGAAAGAATTCCCATCTCAAAGATCAGGATGATCGATAATATTATACCGGCGATCTGCACCCAGGGATACCACGGTGATTTGAATCCGGGATCATATTCCTGAATACGACTTTCCCGCATAACTATGACTGCCAGGTTTAGCAAACCAAATAATAATAACTGAAAAGCACTCGCGAGCTTGGCCACTTCAGAAACATTAAAGGCAAGCAGGAAGAATAACATAAGTGCCACCGTACCCACTACTGACCAGTGTGGGGTGCCAAGCTTACCAATGTTTGCAAAATTCTTATTGATCAGTTTATCCCGTGCCATAGCCATTGGATATCTTGAGGCTGACATAATACCTGCATTCCCTGTGGAGGCAAACGCAGCTACAGCCGCTACCACAACTAAGATCAAACCACCCGGTTCCGGTAACCAATCAAGAAATACTTCACCGGCAGTAGCAACCGGAGTCAGGTCTTCCCGAAACGCATTTGGCTCAAGTAAAGCCACCATAATATAAACCCCAACAACATACACTATCACAGCTGTACCTATGGCCAAGAACATACCCAAGGGAATATTACGATCCGGATTTTTCACTTCCTCTGCAATACTCGCCACTTTAGTCAAACCGGCATATGAAACAAAAACCATCCCTACCGTGGCAAAAAAACCAAATACCCCTTCTGTGAAAAAGGGCTTAAATTGACTCTCAGTGATCACACCAATATCCATTGAGAATATCTCGAAAACCCCCTGAATTATATAGAAGAACATGATGGTGACGAGTGCTGCCACTAATATCTTTTGAAGCCAGGTTGTCTCCTTGGCCCCAACAATATTCAGTATTCCAAATATAATGGTCAGGAATATGGCGACATATAAAATGTTCACTTCATAGAATATAGCGATGTATGCTCCCATACCAATGAGGGCAAATGCACTCTTGAGAACTAACGCCAGCCATGAACCGAACCCTCCAATGGTTCCCAGCATTGGGCCCAAACTTCTATCAATGATGTAATAGGTTCCGCCGGAACGCGGTAAGGCTGTGGCAAGCTCAGCCACACTGAACATAGTAGGTAACACAATGATACCGGAAACCAGGTAAGCCAAAACTACAGAAGGACCGGTTTCTGCTGCAGCTAATCCGGGTAAAAGAAAAAATCCGGAACTGAACATTGCCCCGGTTGCGATCGCATATACATCCGAAAGCCCTAATTCCTTAGCTAATTTCTTATGCTTCATATATTAGTTTGATAGAATCTGAGAATTATAAATTTTGAAGAATGGATTGAAACGATGTTAAGTACAAACTATAATTTCAGTTTTAAGATTCGGTTTCTTCAGAATCAACCTCTTCTGAGGAATTAAAAGTTTTCCATAATCTGGCAACCAATCTGATTCCGTAGCCTATAATTATTAACCCGATCAACCCTTGTAGTTTTATACTTAAAACTGCATGAAGATCGAGAGCCTCAATTATAGCAAATTCGACAAGTGCAGAAATGCCGATAATAGCGAACAGCCACATCAACTCTTTGATCAATATTTTAAATACACTTTTGTCCACTGCTTTACATCCTGTTTTAATCCAATAATAACATAACGAGTGTTAAAAACCATAAACTTCTGTTCAAAACTATCTTCAGTATTCGTTATCAGTGTTATTATTGGTAATCTACTAATGTCTTCTGTTATAATTTGTTTATCTTTAGAAGCTTAACATTTACCTACAAACGTTTAGTCGGTTTACGGCATCCACGTGAATTCTCCCTATGACAGAAAGTATTTTAATTGGCATAACAAGTGTTATTTTTTTCGGTGTTGGAGCACAGTGGGTTGGATGGAAGTTTAAACTCCCGGCAATTCTTCTATTACTACTTTCCGGTCTTCTTGCCGGCCCCATACTGGGCTTGGTTAAACCAGATGAGTTAATGGGAGACCTATTAACCCCTTTTATCAATGTTTCTGTAGCTATTATTTTATTTGAAGGCGGACTCAGTCTTAAATTTTCTGAATTAAAGAATGTAGGTGGGGCTATAGGAAACCTGGTTAGTATTGGAGCATTACTCACCTGGGTTCTAACGTCATTGACTGCCTATGTCATGTTTGGTTTTGGATGGGAACTGGCGGTTTTATTAGGTGCCATTTTAATTGTGACCGGCCCTACAGTTATTGTCCCATTGTTGAGACAAGTCAGGCCTTCAGGTCAGGTTGGTTCTATTTTAAAATGGGAAGGCATTGTGATCGACCCGATTGGTGCTATGATCGCCGTTCTGGTATATGAAGTGATTCTGACCAGCGGTTTTTCTGAAGCAACCAGCCTTGCATTTATGAGTATTTTCAAGACCATACTATTTGGTTCTGTTCTGGGTTTGGCCGGTGCCGGTGTCTTATATGGTTTGCTTAAAAAACACCTTTTGCCAGATTTTCTGCAAAATCCTGTAAGCCTGATGATCGTCGTTCTCATCTTTACGATCTCTGATATTTTCCAGCATGAATCGGGTCTTTGGGCTACCACATTGATGGGAGTTGTGCTAGCCAATCAAAAATCGGTTCGCATTCATCACATTATTGAGTTCAAAGAAAACATTAGGCTTTTGCTGTTATCAGCACTTTTCATATTACTAGCAGCAAGAATTGAACTGTCAAACCTCTTGGGTAACCTAAATCTGAATATGGTAGCATTTCTTGCCATCCTGATTTTTTTAATAAGACCCGCTGCCGTTTACCTTTCTACCATTTTTTCACCACTTAACTGGAAGGAAAAACTTTTTCTTTGTTGGATGGCTCCCAGGGGAGTGGTTGCGGCTTCCATATCATCCATCTTTGCAATTTCACTGATGCAAAATGGTTTTCCTGAGGCAACTCAACTTATTTCTATCGTTTTCATTACGATCATAAGTACCGTAGCCATTTACGGTTTAACGGCTCCCTGGGTAGCCAGAAAACTGGGAGTTGCTAAACCCATTCCAAGGGGATTCCTGATAATTGGGGCTCACAACTGGGCTATTGAGTTAGCCACTGAATTAAAAAAATATGATGTTAAAGTGATGATCGCTGACTCAAACTGGCAAAATATCAGTAACGCCAAATCTCATAACCTTGATACCTATTATGGGAATGTTTTATCTGAATATGCTCTTGATCACCTAAATCTGGATGGTATTGGAAAACTTATATCGGTGACACCAAATGATGAGGTTAACGCTCTTACTGCAATACGTTTCTCTGAGTTGTTTGGCCGTTCAAGAGTATACCAACTGTCTCCAAGCGTCAAGAAGAAATCAGATGACAATGAAGACGGAATTATACAGGCAGGACGAATACTATTTCAAAAAAATGCAACTTTTGACGATTTGACTAAACAATTTCAGGAAGGCAAAGTTATTAAATCCACTCAGCTTACAGATACTTTCACCTTTCAGAATTTTAAAGAAACACACGGTAACGAAGCCATTCCGTTGTTCCTGGTTACTAGTGACAATTCTATTGAACCTTTTAATACAGATAATCCACCTATCCCCCAACCTGGAAACATCTTGATATCAATGACAAAACCTGATGTTAATACACAGAGAAAACCTGAAAGAACGACACAGGAAAAGTATCAAGGTGTTTAGTAGTTTGTCTCCTGATCTTACTGCTTCATCAAAATACTGTACACCTCTTCAGGGCTTTGAGCTGAAAGTAATTTCTCTACATTCTCGCCTGGCCTAACCAAACGGGCAGCCCGGTTGACCCCTCTCAGATGATCTTTAACCGGCAGTTGTTTGGGACTTAACAACATTAGAACAATACGAGCTTTATGGGCTGTTTTGGGGATCTGAATACCTTCTTTGACTATACCAACCAGCATTAGCTGTTCCTGAACCAGCGACGTATGTGCGTCATACAATACCACCCCGGCCATCATTTCGGGAGAATAATCCGATGAATTGGTCAATAGCCGATGTATCAATCTTTCAACATCTTTCTCATCGATATTCTTATTGGCACTCAGCATTCGTACAAATTTATGTTCCAGGCTTTCTCCTGTTTCAGAGATCACAATATCACCGGGTTTCAGCAACTTAAGCCCTGATTCCATTTGCCGATTCTTGCCATCCTGTTCTACTTCTGAAGGATATACCGTGATGAACCCTAGATCAGGATACCTTTGAGATATCACCCTCGGAAGCCGATCCAGTGCCGGCCTCCATGAAAGAGAGCCTTCACGGGCACTCAGCAATACAAACAGATCATCTTTTAATGTATGCTTGTCCATCCAGGCCGGTAAATTTCCCCATCCTTCTATAGATACAAATTCTGTTTCAATATCGGGTTTCACTTTCTTAATTCTTTTCTCCACATTCTTCATTCGCTCTTTTGGAGCCACAATGGTCAATGTGCCACCTACCTGATCAACCATTAGCTTCAGAGACCTAACAGCTCCTGAAAAACCCGGCTCGAGTGAAGCGTATGGAGGTACCGCTATCACCACTCTTTTTACCGTATTGATCGGTTTTTGGATCTTGCACACCATCACCATCTCATCGATCTTTTGTAACAACTGATCTAGGATACTTCCAAAAATACGCTGCGTGGCAGAGGTTGCCCCGTTCCACCCGATCACGACTACCGAAGCCAGTTTTTCACTCACCGACCTGGCAATTCCATTTGCGATGTTCAGATCGATGGATGTGACCGGATTCACGGGAACTTCAGCTGCTGCCGCGTGGATTACCGCATGGCTTAGCATCTTCTCTCCTCTCGCCACCTGTGCGTCTACATCCTTGCCATCGCGGGCAACCGTCAATGGAAAAATAGGTTCCTCTGATTTTTCGTCACGGATCATGAAGGCAATATCCATAAGAGCATCCGATGTTTCCGGATTTGCAAGAGGTATAATGATCCTTTGTGGAGTCTGTGACGGTTCATAAGGCTTTTTCTCTTCCTGAAGAACCACATCACGCCCAAACTTCTCAACCATCCAGGGGCCTACCAGACAGGTTAACAAGATCATGATCACCACCGCATTTACAGCCGTCTGATCAAAAAAGCCAAGATCAAAACCGAGCAAGGTGACAGCAAGGGTTGCTGCAGATTGAGGTGTGGTCAATCCAAAGATCACAAATCCTTCGGCATTGGAAAAGCCTTTGATCAGCCTAACAATACCGGACGCCAGCGCTTTCCCAACAAATACCAGCATAGTAAAGATCAAGGCATAGATCCAAACATCAAGGCTTCCCAGAACCTGCACATCCACCAGCATACCCACTGAGATAAGAAAGAATGGAATGAATAATGCATTACCCACAAATTGAATTCGGCTCATCAGGGTTCCGTTACCCGGAACCAATCGGTTCAGCAATAAACCGGCAATAAAGGCACCAATAATGGACGCAAGTCCCGCCATCTCAGCGATAAATGCCGTGGCAAAAAGAACCGCCATCAGGAAAACGAAATCCACATCGGTCTCGTGCTTCATAGTGCGGAAGAACCATCTGCCAACGCGTGGTAACGTGAGGATAGCTGCTGCCAGAAACACAGCAATGGAAGTGGCAAAGACCGTCCAGTATCCCGGCCCCTGTTCATCCCCAACGGTTCCTGCAATAATTGCCAGGATACCAAGTGAAAGCGTGTCGGTGACCAGCGTCCCTCCCATTGACATGGTGACTGCGGTATTCTTTGTGATCCCTAACCTTTCGATGATCGGATAGGCAAGCAGTGTGTGTGAACCAACTATTGCCCCAAGTAACAGAGAGCTTTCAAGAGAATAATTCAGCCAATGAATTCCCGCAAAGTAGGCTCCTGCTGCTGGAAACAGATATGAGATCAGTCCAAAACCAATGCTCTGATTTCGCAGTTTTTCAAATCGGTTCAGGTCGATCGACAGGCCGGCCGTAAACATCAGATATAGCAATCCTACGGTTCCAAGCAGTTCAATGGTGCTGTCGCGTTCCAGCAGGTGTAACACACTGGGGCCAATAAGCATACCCGAAAGTATGATCCCCACGATACCGGGAATTTTGATCTTTTTGGATAGAATGGGAGCAACAAGAATCACCACCATGACCAACGCAAAGATCAGAACAGGATTTGAAAATGGCAGCGACAGGTTCAGTATTTCATCCATATGGCATCAGGCTGTGAATTGCTTTTCAGGAACCGTCAACTTAACCATTGACGAAATTTCTCACCGCTTATTATTTCTAAACCCTTCAAACACGGCACGCATCATTTCCGTTGCGGTTGGTGGATTGAAGACTATGGCATCTGCTCCTGCCCGTATGGTTTCGCGGATGGTTGAATTATGCGGGCCACCACTCGCCATGATAGGTATTTCCGGAAGTAAGTTACGTATAAGACTTACGGATTCTGCTGTAAATTCTCCTGTTGCTACATTAAAGATATCTACTCCGGCCTCTGCCAGGTCTTTGGCCGGTTCTGCGTTGAACATCACCGTATAGATCAGCAACCCATTGATCTGTGAGTTTATATTTCTGATGACCTCAGCCGGGGTTGGTTTAGATATTACCACCGCTGACGCCCCAACATCCAGCGAT
>JAASTO010000111.1 GCA_021767245.1 Balneolaceae bacterium | reverse complement strand
TCGTTTTTAGATAAGCTTGAATCTGACAAAGATCTTAAGGGTGCGGTCCTTATTTCCGGGAAGAAGGATAACTTCATTGCCGGTGCGGATATCGATATGTTTCAGGCTCGTGAAACCGCTGAGGAAATTGAGCAACTCAGTAAGGATGGCCATAAGATCCTGAACCGTATTGCGGAGTTTAACAAACCCATTGCCGTGGCGGTGCATGGCAGCTGCATGGGGGGCGGACTGGAGCTTTCCCTGGCTTGTCACTATCGGGTGTGTTCCAAGAGTTCAAAAACGGTGTTTGCCCTGCCGGAGGTGAATCTCGGATTACTTCCCGGCACCGGGGGCACACAACGGCTGCCACGGCTTATTGGACTTCAGAAGGCATTGACCTATATGCTCACCGGGAAAAACATATACACCCGGCAGGCAAAAAAAATGGGTTTGGTGGATGAAGTTACCCATAAGGACGCGATCGAAGAGGCGGCCATTAAAGGGGTGCACAGGATCGCTGATGGAAAATTCAAGCGGGATGATAAACGTTCTTTTGTGGAGAAGCTGCTTGAAGGAAACCCTCTTGGGCGAAAGATCATCTTTTCACAGGCCCGTAAAAAGACGGCCGGGCAAACCAAAGGCAACTATCCGGCTCCACCTAAGATCATTGATGCGGTTGAATATGGTTACAAACACGGATTGAAAAGAGGCCTTGAGAACGAGACCGTGCTGTTTGGAGAACTGGGAGCCACTCAGGAATCGCGCAACCTGGTGAACTTGTTCTTTGGCATGAATGCCTCCAAAAAAGTGCCAAATCCTGACCTGGTGAAACCCGTTAAAAAGCTGGCAGTACTTGGTGCGGGATTGATGGGCTCGGGCATCGCAGATGTCAGCATCAACAAAGGAGATTATCAGGTACTGCTTAAGGACCAATCCATTGAAAAAGCCGCAGAAGGTGAAAAGTCGATCTGGAAAGACCTGAATGAAAAAGCAAAGAAGAAGATCATCTCTGAATTTGAACGAGATCAGATAGCAAGTAAAGTCACCGGAGTGGATTCCTATGATGGATTTAAAAGTGTAGATCTCGTGATCGAGGCCGTATTTGAGGATCTGGAACTGAAGCAAAATATTGTACAGCAAGTGGAGTCAGCAACCGGCGAGAACTGTATCTTTGCCTCCAACACGTCTTCACTGCCGATCACTGATATCGCAAAGGGGGCTTTACGACCCGAGAATATCATTGGAATGCACTACTTCTCACCGGTTCAGAAAATGCCCCTTCTCGAGATTATCACAACCGATCAAACCTCTGATTGGGTTACCCAGACTGCCATTCAGGTTGGCGTGAATCAGGGGAAGAATGTGATCGTTGTTAAAGACGGGCCGGGTTTCTACACCACCCGCATCCTGGCTCCTTACATGAATGAAGCCCTCAAACTGCTCGAGGAAGGAGCTTCCATCGAATACCTCGATAAGATCATGAAAGACTGGGGCTTCCCGGTCGGACCTATGGCTCTTTTTGATGAAGTAGGCATCGATGTGGGAGCTCATGTAGCAGAAACTATGTCGCCCATGTTTGCCAAACGCGGGGTAGATACCAAAAATAAAGCTCAGGACCTTCTGGATGCGGGACTAATGGGCCGAAAGAATAAACTTGGCATGTATCGTTATATGGGTGGCAAGAAGAAAGAAGTGAATTCTGATGTGTACAAACAATTTGGCGGGTCGCAAAGAAATGATCCGGACAAAGAAACGGCTCAGCAGCGTATTGCCTTAACCATGATCAACGAAGCCGTATGGTGCCTGCAGGAAGAAATCCTCAGCAGCCCAACGGATGGTGACCTTGGTGCCATTTTAGGCCTCGGGTTTCCTCCATTTTTAGGCGGCCCGTTTCGATATATCGATCAGACCGGTGTTCAAAATATGGTAGATACTCTGAATACATTCACTGAAAAATACGGACCAAGATTCAAACCGGCTCCCTTGCTTGAGGATATGGCTAAGAATGATCAAACGTTTCATAACTGATGAAGTTTGCTTGATCACCCAGATTGTTTTACCTGGCTAATATTTTATGGCTAAGATCCACTTCTTTTGAGTGCTTTGGGACCAGTAACATTATCCTCCTGAACTTCTGAAGAACTATTTGCGAGAACACGTTTCACAATGGCAGCCGTTTGATAAACAAAGGGTTTTTTAAACATTTCACCACCGGCTATTATTCCATTGTCATCCACAAAATGGACCGTTACGTTTGTCTTAGACATTCCTGCCCAGTCAGATTCCGGATCTTCAGAATACCCATCCACAACCGGCCTTGACAGGATCATATCCAGCTTCGAACTCCAGGGAGCTTTCACTTTATAGGTGTTCATCGCCACAAAATTTGTGTATTCGACATCCCTCAAGAATTTAGGTAGCTTGAACCCCACCCATTCAAAGAATTTGATCCCATTTATATGAAGCTCTGAGATCAATCGCTCTCTGATCCTGCCGGCAAAATATTCGGCTTTCTTCAGGAAAGATCTGCCCTCAATTTCTTTCTTGATGATCTCAGCCCGTTGTTGTTTTTGGAGGTTCTCAAAATTGCACAACACCTGTTGATCCAGCAGTTCAGGATACAGGTTGGGTTGAGGATCGAACATAACGAGATGCTCAACCTGATCACCCAATGACTTCAACTTTTCAGCCACTTCGAGCGCCACCAATGTACCATAACAATAACCACCAACAGAATACGGTCCTTCGGGTTGAACCGATTTGATCTCTTTGATGTACCGATCCGCTATGTCCTCGATCCTGGTCAGTGGAATCTCAACCCCCGCAAATCCAATTCCCTGTAATCCATAAAACGGCTGATCATCGCCTAACTCCCTCGAAAGAGTTGCAAAATTAAGTACGTTCCCAAAATGACCATGAATACAGAAAAACGGCGTTTTATTTCCCTCTTCCTGAATTCTAACCAGTGGAGAAGCCGAAACCGACCGTAGTTTTTCATCTTCCCTTTCGATATGATCTGCCAATTGGCGGATCGTCGGAGCCTCAAACAAAGCAGCTAAGGGAAGATCTGCCCCCATTTCATTTCTGATCTCATCAAACAGGCTCACTGCGATCAGAGAATGCCCACCAATATCGAAAAAGTTATCCTCCACACCGATCGGATGAACATTCAACACCTTCTCCCAGATCTTAAGTAACTTGCGTTCCATTTCACTTTCCGGAAGCATAATATCGCCACCACCTGCAAGGTGTTCCCGATCGGGTTCAGGAAGGGCTCGTTTGTCCACCTTTCCATTGGTTGTAAGTGGAATTTCTCCCAGGCTTACAAATGCCGTTGGGATCATGTATCCGGCTAACACCGTTTTAAGCTCTTCTTTGAGCAACTTGGGGCTCAGTGTTTCACCTTCCGGCACAAAATAAGCCACGATCTTCTTATCTCCGGGGATATCCTCGCGAACGATCACCACACAAGCTTTCACCGACTCAAGTCGATTGATCGCCGTTTCAATTTCACCAAGTTCGATCCTGAGTCCACGCAATTTAACCTGTGAATCATTGCGCCCTTCAAAAGCGATATTGCCATCCGGCAGATAGCTGCACACATCCCCTGTTTTATACATAACCCCGAAACGACCAGATCCAAATGGGTTATTAATGAACCGCTCTTTGGTCAATTCAGGACGGTGGAGGTAACCCTTAGCTACCTGCGGCCCTGCTATATACAACTCACCTCGTTTACCGGGAGAGCATTGATTTAAGTCTTCATCCAGAATATAACATTCTACATTGTTGAACGGCTTTCCGATCGGAACCTTCCCTTTAGAAACATCATAATCCTGACAATCGAATCCCGTCACAACAACTGTGGTCTCGCTTGGCCCATAGGTATTCATCAACCTGACGGAACTGCCAAACCTTTGCTGCCACAGGTCCAGCATATGCTCTGACACCGCTTCCCCGCCAAACACCAACAGTTTAACCGACTTCGCCATTTCAACATGCCGGTCATCCAGTTGTGTGCATAAGGTGTGCCAGAAAGCCGTGGGCAACGTGATAAAGGTGACCTGATGTTTCTCAATGAACGACCAGAAAGCATCACCTCCAAGTGCCGACGCTTCATCCCGAAGAACTAAGGTGCCGCCAGCTAAATAGGTAGGAAATACCTCCTCGGTAAATACATCAAAATTCATGGTCCCGAATTGCAGGGTCACATCCTCAGCATTCAACTGATATTCATCAACGGCCATCAGTGTGTAACTCACCAAATTGCCAAAGGTCACCATCACCCCTTTTGGTGTACCCGTAGACCCGGAAGTGTAAATGATGTAGGCAAGATCATCCATTGTTATATTCGGCAGCTCATAATCAGCTTTTTCCGATGAGATCTCCTCCCAATGTTCATCCACACTTAGTATCTCTGAATCAAATCCATCAAGCTTTTGGCGGTATTTTTCCTGCGACAATATCAACGTTGTGCCGGTATCCTCTACCATAAACCGGATACGGTCTTCCGGGTATTGGGGATCGAGTGGAAGAAATGCTGCCCCGGCTTTCAGGATCCCAAGAATACTCACCATCATTTCCTGTGACCGGTCAGCGTAAACCCCTATGATATCATTTGGCCTGACTCCTTTTTTCTGAAGGTGGCCAGCTAATGCATCAACGCGACCAAACAACTCGCTGTAAGTCCACACCTCGTCTTCGTGAACCAGCGCTATTGAATCAGGATCAGCCTGCCTGATTTTAGCCATAGCCTTTTCGTATTCCACATCCCCTTTTGCAACTTGCAAGAACAGGTCCCTTAAACCCATGTTAAATCTCTTTTTTAAATTCCCAATTTTACCCAACTGATTTGATCTTTATATCGTCAGATATAATATCAATAAATTTAACTTTTAAAAATATAAACCGTCATTATTACAGGAGTTTAATCTCATCTGCCACAACCATTAAGCAATCTTAAGAAATTCTATAAAATTATCTCTTCACTTCTGCATAGATTCAAGATAAACCAAAACATAGTTTTCAGCTTTAAGGGGTTAAAGAGTTATGGCAAATGTAAAAAAACTACTAATAGTACTGTTGGTGGCTTCCACCTTTGGTGCATGCGACATCTTATCCAACAGTGATGGAAATAATTTCAAAGTCGATATCAACAATGATGTTGAATCACTGAACGAAAGAATTCAGCTCATCAATCAGCCTGTGGTTTTAGATTCCACCCGATCTAAAACGGCCGGCTCCATTACTGCCTCGGGCTCAGGCAGCTTCACGCATGTTGCCAACGTAGCCTCTCCGGAAGTGAACGGTCAAAAATTAAGCGCCACCAGTATAGAGCTTCGGGCCAACAAGGTGTATATCTCCTACCATTTGAATGGTAATGATTATGGCGGAGCCGTTGATATCATTGATATCCGAGATGAGGATAATCCAAGCCTTGTTTCCCATATTTCTTTCGCTGATACGGATGTTAATGCCCTGGATGTAGAAGAAAACAACAAGTTGTTATGGATAACCGGTGGGCGTGACGTCAACAGTTCAGGTCACAGCACGGCCGACCATAATGGGGCCATCATCGGAGAGTTGGGCATCGATAAAGGTGAGTTCGAAGAAAATGATTATCGTGAAACTCCACTTCCAAGTTATTCGGGTAATGATATTGTGGATGCCCCGGGGCAGTATCTTTATGTAGCAGCCGGCGCCACAGGAGGGGGCTATTATGAGCTAAGCAAAAAAGATTTTGATATCACCAACCGGGTTGATAATACTTTTGCTAAAAGCATTGACCGTCGTCAGGACGACATAGTGGGATTGAACTTGACAGCAGACCACAAAGCGAATTTCACGATCATGGATTTCAAGAAAGAAACCGTGACCAATTTTCAGACCCCATTCACCGTAGCCCCAACTGACGGAAAAAATGTGCTCGAACACACAGCCTCCATTACCTATGCTGCCTTGGGAGATCAAGGGGTTAAAGGTTATAAATTCAATACCGGAACCGATCCTGTCTATGAGTTTAATCCACAGGGTGATGATGTTTCCAATGGAGTGACCGTAGATGGCCAATATGTTTATATTGCGAATGGAACCGACGGACTTTTCATCACCACCATTGCCCGAAGCGGAAATAAAGAACCTGAAGAAGTGTACAGCTGGAAGGGGGGAACCGGATCCGCCAACTTTGTAAAAACGGATGGTAATTTCATCATCCTTGCCAATGGTATAGATGGACTTAATATTTTGAGAAAATCAAAAAAATGATATTTTAAAGCTGTAAAGCTTCCATACTTAGGCTTCGGAGTTAATTCTTCGAAGCCTTTTTTGTTTGTGTACTCTACAACAAACAATGGATACACTGTGATTTAATTTTGAACTGGTTTCCCATCAACCCAGATAAAAATGAATTGTATCAAACTATTTCTTGTAGTTAGTAGATGTAATTGCATTATTACCACCGGCACGATCGGGTACCTTTAGCTGCATTAATCCCGGGGCAACGTGTTCGGTTATTATCCTGAAGCCAATTTTTAATCCCTTAAAATCTCAATAATGGCCATTCGAGGAGACGATAAACCTAAAAGCAAACGTACGGGTATCAACAAATACTTTGATATTCACAAACCGGTTTTCTGGCCGGCTATAGCTCTGATCACTATTATGATCGTATCAACCCTCCTGTTGGGTGATCAGGCAGAAGAACTTTTCAATAATATTCAAAGTGGAGTTACCGATAACGGTGGTTGGTTCTTTGTCATTGCCGTTAACATCTTCATAGTTTTTTCATTATTCATCGCTTTTAGCCGATTTGGTAACATCAAACTTGGTGGAGATGATGCTGAAACAGACTTCAGTACTATGGCGTGGTTTGCCATGTTGTTTAGTGCAGGTATGGGGATCGGTATCATGTTCTGGAGTGTGGCTGAACCCATCTTTCATTACCTTTCACCCCCGATGGCGGATGGTGAAACCGCCGAAGCCGCTCAACAGGCTATGAATCTGACCTACCTACACTGGGGGTTTCATGCCTGGGGCATTTATGCTGTCGTGGGACTTGCCTTAGGCTTCTTTGCCTTTAACCGCGGACTCCCACTTTCCTTTCGTTCTGTATTCTACCCCCTGATCGGTGACCGCATCAAAGGCTGGATGGGAGATGTGATCGATGTCCTCGCGGTGCTGGCCACTTTATTTGGACTGGCCACCTCCCTTGGATTAGGCGTGCTGCAGGTCAGTGCCGGGCTTGAACATGTGTTTGGCCTTCCTGACAACATCTACCTGCAGGTTGGGATCATCGTAGGGATCACGGCTGTAGCAACCGTATCTGTTGTATTGGGTATCGATAAAGGCGTTCGGGTCTTGAGTGAACTGAATGTCCGTATCGCGGCCTTGTTCCTGGTGTTTGTGATCCTGGTTGGCCCAACCATTTTCATCTTTGATTCTTTTATTCAGAATTTTGGCGGGTACCTGAACTCAGTTGCCACTTTTAGTTTCTGGACGGAATCTTACTCCGGAACCAACTGGCAATCATCATGGACCATCTTTTACTGGGCCTGGTGGATCTCATGGTCACCTTACGTCGGCATGTTTATCGCACGAATATCTAAGGGTCGAACCGTTAAGGAATTTGTACTGGGTGTACTCATCGTACCAAGTATCATCACCTTTCTGTGGATGTCTGCCTTTGGTGGATCGGCCATCAGTCTTGAAATGTCAGGAATTGGAAATATTGGCGATGCCGTCAACGATAATGTGGCCACCGCTTTATTTGTTTTCCTCGAACAGTTTCCACTTGAAATGGTGACTTCCCTCATTGCTATCGTACTCATTCTGAGCTTCTTTGTCACTTCATCAGATTCCGGTTCACTCGTTATCGATGGTCTGACAAGTGGCGGCAAACTGGATGCCCCGGTCGGTCAACGTATTTTCTGGGCACAAACAGAGGGACTCGTGGCTGCCATCTTATTGATCGGAGGGGGATTAACGGCACTACAAACAGCCTCCATCAGTACCGGCCTGCCATTTGCATTGATTCTGCTGGTGATGTGTTACAGTCTGCATCAAGGTTTGAAACGTGAATACAAGGAAAATCAGCAACGCATCAAAGACAAAGAGCGGGACTCATATAAAGAGCTCGTTGAAGACGCCATCAAAAATCAACAAAAAGAGAAAGAGCAATAGGAGATAGTTATGAAGAATTTAGATCATTGGTTCGTATGCTTAGATCTTTCTAAAATGGATGACATCCTGATCGGGTACACCAAATTCCTGACCTCTGTCATTCAGCCAAAAACCATTTCCTTTTTGCATGTCATTGAATCCGGCTCGGTAGCTGAAGAAATGGTGGAGCTTTTTCCTAACCTCAAGAATACGGATGATTTTGAGGATTTGATCCGTGGCGAATTAAACAAAAAGATCGAAAAGGAATTTGACGATGATTCTGTTGAAACAAGGCTGATCCTGAAAAAGGGCCGACC
>JAASTO010000110.1 GCA_021767245.1 Balneolaceae bacterium | reverse complement strand
AGTTCTTCAAGACTTCGCCACCTTAATTCACCAAAGGTGTTATCCGTATAAAATGAAAAGGCGTTAATGGCGAGTTCAAATTCATTGTTTTCCACAAGTTGCCTGCCAAGGTTGAAGACTGAATAGTTGTAGCTGTTTGAACGGTTTTCGTATTCTTTTGCGGCCGCTAATGCCCTGCGGTACAGTTTATTTTCCTGAAGCAGCCAGATCTGAAGTTCATAGTAAGTTCTATACAGTGGATTAGTGACAGAGATATCAGATAGCCGGTCATTCAGTTCAACTATAGTGATATCGTACAGTATGGGGTCGTTATATCGTAACAGACTGCGTTGGATAAATGTGATCTGATTGGGGGAGTCTTCCAAAAGAGCCAGCCATTCGTTGATGGCAAGTTCATATTCCCCGGCCTGCATGTAGGCATTGGCGATATCCCCAAAAAAGAGTTGTTTGTTCTGCAGGTCTGTACGCGCTTGTTTGTAAATATCCACAGCTTCGAGGTATTCCCGTCGGTCTACCATTTTTCGGGCTGTATTTATGTAGATCTGATATTGTTTCGGATTCTCCCTGATATTTGATTTCCATATTTCAAGGGCTTTTTCCTCATTACCCAGATAGTGATTGAGCTCCCCGATCCGGATCTTGATCTGCGCATCAAAATTAGGCTTTCCTTCAAATTTTCCGGCTATCTCTAATCCACGATCATAGTCCTTGATTTGAATCAGACAGTCGATCAATCGATCCGCATAAACATACATGTCCGGATCTTTCTCATGCAGTTCCTCCAGAATAGGCAGTGCCTCGGAATACTCCTGCTGCTGTATGAGCCGAACTGCCAGTTGATAATCACTGCTATTCTGAGCCATCACGCCTGTACTCAACTGTAAAAACAAGAATGAAAGGATATATGTGATGTACTTGATCATTTATTGAATTTGAATTTTGGTTTCAGGAGAGAACTTTTTGAGCTCTCTGTAAAATCGGTTCAGCGGAAACCCGACGACGTTGTAGTAATCACCTTCGATCTTTTCTACAAACAGGGCCCCATGATCATCCTGAATACCGTAAGCTCCGGCCTTGTCCATGGGACTCCCTTTTTTAACATACGCTAAAATATCGGACTCATCCAACGCGCTGAATGTTACTTTGGTCTGTTCATAAAAACTTAGGGTGTCAGAAGTGTGTCCATTTCCGTCTGTTTTTACAAAAGCCACACCCGTATAAACACTGTGAGTTTTGCCGTTAAGATCCGTTAACATTTGAATGGCGTCTTCTTCGTCAGTAGGTTTGCCAAGGATCTTTCCCCGGTGTACCACAACCGTATCGGAACCAATGATCAAAGACAGGGAGTGATGCTTTGCGACATCCTTTGCTTTTTTCAGAGCCAGTTCTTCAACCAGTGCAACCGGGTCAGTGAGATCTGAATCTTCAGAAATGCCACTGGGGGATATCATAAACTTCAGCCCGATCTGTTCTAAAAGTTTTTTTCGCCTGGGACTTTGAGAGGCAAGAATTACCTGCATGTATGAGTTTTGAGCTTTTGGGTTTATCAGATTATTAAATAACTTTGTCTGTCATTCACTGAAGTAATTTGAATTAATTTAAGCAAAAGAACATGGCAAAACGAAAAGGTAAAAATGCAGTCGACCAACCAATGTTTTTTTCTGCCTATAACTATAAGATGATCGGTTTCGCGATACTGCTTATAGTTGGTGGATTCACAGCCATGTATTTAGAGAATGAAGTAAATGGTTTTATTTCTCTTTTCATTTCTCCAATTGTGATCATGGCAGGCTACGTTCTTGTGATCTTTGCGATCATGAAACATGATAGAGACGAAGATATTTCTACAAACCCCGGTTAATCCCGTGTTAGACCGTTGGGTAAATATCTTTTTTTCCCTATCAATAATCGTTGTCTTTACAGTTTATAGCGGAGCAATCACCCATCAACAAATACTGATAGGGTTATTATTAGCATTTCTTTTAACGTTCACTGCTTTTCTCATCAATTGGTTAACTATTGATGGGGCGGTATCAGCTACCATTTTTGGTATGATCGCCTATGGGCTTGGAGGAACATTAGGCGCCGGTTTGGTGCTCGCATTTTTTATTTCGGGTTCCATTCTGTCAAAAGATCAGGTGTCGGAAGAAGGGTTTCTCGAGAAAAAATTCAGGCGAGATGGGAAACAGGTTTGGGCCAATGGTTTTTGGTTCTGCTTAGGAATTTTGATCTGGTTTTTTACCAAACAACCAGAGTTTTTGGTGGCTGCCTCGGCATCATTAGCAGCAACTACATCCGATACATGGGCTACTGAGATCGGTTACAGGCGGTTTAAGTCACAAACAAGGCTTATTACAAGCTGGAAAAAAGTTGCACCCGGAACCGATGGCGGTATTAGCTTTTATGGTACACTTGGTGGAATTCTGGGGGCTGCCTTCATAGGAATTTTGTATTGGTTACTGGCTGAAAATGGAAATTTGTTTGAAGCGATCACTATATCTGCTCTTGGATTTTTAGGTTGTCTCACGGATTCTTACATTGGCGCCCGTTACCAATATCAACAAATCGAACTCTTTGGATTTCGGTTATTTGGGATCGACAAGCTTTATGTTAGCAACAACATGGTTAACTGGATCTCAGCCGGGATCGCAACGATCATAAGTTTTATCATAATTTTAATTACTGGCATATGAAATGGTATAGAAAATTACATTGGCAAATCATTATCGGTTTAGTTCTTGGCTTGATCTGGGGACTGGTAGCCAACCTTGTTGGGCTGAATGATTTTACACAGGAATTTATCAAACCGATCGGAACCATTTTTATAAAACTGCTTGTATTGATAGCAGTTCCACTGGTATTGGTCTCGTTAGTGACCGGGGTTACAAGCCTGAATGATACGGCTCAGTTATCCCGGATGGGTGGTAAGACTGTTGCAATTTATGCTATCACAACTGTATTCGCGATCAGTATCGGTCTGGCTACTGTAAATATCATGAAGCCGGGCAAGTCACTGCCGGTGGAAACCCGGGAACAACTTCAGGCTACCTATAGTGAATCGCTACAAGGGAAGGATGAAGCTGCTATGGAAGTCATGGATCGCGGCCCTCTTGATTTCTTTGTGGATATTGTACCTGAAAATTTTTTTAGTGCTGCCTCTGATAATTCCAATATGCTGCAGGTTGTATTTGTGGCTATTCTTCTTGGGATTGGGATCATTCAGATCGGAGGAAAAAAAGCGGAAACACTTACCAACTTTTTCGATGCTTTCAATGACGTGATCATCCGGATCGTGGAGATCATCATGCTTACAGCTCCCTATGGGGTCTTTGCACTTATGGCCTCACTGTTGATAGATCTCGCAGGTGATGATCTTGGCAAGGCCCTGGAGTTGCTTTATGCCTTAGGCTGGTATTGTCTGGCCGTGTTGATCGGTCTGACGATCCATGTATTTGTGGTATATGCAAGTTTGTTCAAGATCACCAGTAACATGAAATTAAGCACTTTCTTCCGTGCTATACAACCGGCTATGTTGCTCGGTTTCAGTACCAGTTCCAGTGCGGCAACCCTTCCGGTTACCATGGAGCGGGTTGAGAAGAACCTTGGTGTGGAAGATGAAGTAGCCAGTTTTGTACTCCCTATTGGTGCCACCGTAAATATGGATGGCACCAGTCTGTATCAGGCAGTAGCAGCCGTATTCATCGCGCAGGCACTTGGTATGGATCTGACTCTCGTTCAGCAGCTAACGATCGTGTTAACCGCCACTGCTGCTTCCATAGGTGCAGCCGGTGTTCCGGGTGCAGGGATCATCATGCTGGTTATTGTACTTGAATCGGTTCAGGTACCAACCGCAGGAATTGCTCTGATCTTAGGGGTTGACAGGATCCTAGATATGTTCCGAACCATGGTGAATATTACAGGTGATGCTGCGGTTTCTGTGGCTGTTGCCTCTACAGAGGGACTTTTGAGCGAAGCCCACCTCGATGATTAGAATCTGAAATTTCAGGAAATTTTACATGAGTTTATGCCTGAAAATATGTTAATTAGATTGACATACTTTTAAGTAACCTCGGTGCCTATGGCCATAAAGTTACTATCTGAACACTTAATTAAATGCCTACATATCGCCCTTTTTACCCTGATCTCTCTGTTGGGATTTCAGGCTAAAGCCCAATCCATATTATTACCGGGCGATGTGGCTGTGGTATCCGTGAATGCATCCAATAATACCGTTGACCTGGTTCCCCTTATAGATGTAGAAGAAGGGACTGAGATCTATCTATCTGCTGGAAAATGGGATGCTTCAACAAATGTGTTAACCGGCACGGAAGCATCACTGCATTTCAAGAATTCTGTGCAGGCAGGAAGTATCATTCATATTGATGGTCAAAGTACCGAAAACTATGAATTCAATGGAAGGTTACCATTCAGGCGAACGCAAAATCAATTTTACCTTTATCAAAAGGATGAGAATGTGTATCGGTTTATCTACGGATTGAATTTTGGGTCGGTATCGGAAGATTCAGAAATGCTGGCTACTGAAATACCCCCGGTTTTAAATGAAACGGAAAACTCTTTTCTTCAGCTGGGTGTAAAACCTAATCATCAGTATTTTATAAAAAATGGGGCTAGTGGTACGCAAAACATGATTCTGCAATTTTTGGGTGAAGCCTCGAACTGGAAAAGCAGTGATACACCGATCTCTCCCTTCGGAGTTAGTTTTAATATCCTGAAACCACCGGTTGTGATGTTTGAAAATACGTATTCATCCTATCTTGAAGGAGATTCCACCGCAGCACTTAAGGTTTCAATATTTGAACATGATGGTTCCCGGATATCAGTAGATGTGGCATTTGAAGCTTCTCAAAGTTCTGCGGATACCATGGATTTTTCAGGCTACAAGACCCAGACTTTGAATTTTACAGGGTTGGTGGGAACATACACAACCAAGGTTCCAATTCCTGTAGCTGAAGATGCTAATTTTGAGGGGCGTGAAGGAGGAATTTTTTACCTGACCAATCTAACTGACGGCTCACTCGGTGATTTTATATCACACCACGTAATGGTAGAGGACAAACAAGTACCGAACCTGGTTATTTCAGATGTTTCTAACAAAGGGGAGAGAGGGAGTTATGTTGAGATCAGTAATCTCGAAAATTCAGAAGTATCGGTCAAAGGATGGGTATTGGAAACAAATAATTTAACGTTAGGCATAGATAGTTCTTTGGTCATTGGCCCCTATAAAAAATTAAGAATTTTCGATGGATCGGAGGAAGATCTTATAGATGGTCCGGTTCATGCCTATAATTTGAAAGGTTTGACCCGTTCCTTAACAGTTGGAGACGGAGGACTGTTAAGTCTTAAAAATTATAACAGTAAAATTGTTCATCAGGTAGGTTTTAGAAATTCAGGCCCGGAACAGAACAATGCGATTGTTGCAGATAATTCTGAGAATAATGATGAAAATAATCGGGTAGTAAGATCCGGAGATACAGCAGTTAGTTCTGTGCAAAGCAGTGAAGGTGGTTGGAACCTGACTTCAATGAGTTCTGAAACTGCAGCAACTCTTTCTCAAGATATGAAGCTGCTGATCTGGGATGATCAAACGAAAACATTCAATTCACCTGAAACCCTGGCTGAAAATAATGGGAATGTTTTGGTATTGGGTGATTACGGTGACACCGAACTTCAGAAACTTAAGGATAATGAGGTTCAACTCAGAGCCAAAAGTAGCAATGATAATTCCGTAATGGTTAGACTCAGTGCGATTGACCTGGATGAAAATGATGTTAACAATGGAGTAGAAGGCCTGAACCTGATTACACTTCCATTTGATGAAGAAATTCCGGTTGGAGCGTTCAGGAATTTGATCAGCGATAAAATTGAGAGTTCCACCAATACAATTGAGTTCTTTGAACAAGCAAAAGATGCTCAGGGTTTGCTTGATTTTAGATCTTTATCAAATAAAGAAAGGATGACTCCCGGTTCCATTTATATACTCAGAATCAAAAATGAGATGGAACCGAAGGATATCGAGATCAGAAAGGGTGAGTTAAGTAGTGCAATTAGTGAATTTGATGAGACTGTAAACCTAAATGATATTGATACCGGATCAGTAACTCTAAAACTGAAGTCAGGACAGTTTGAACAGGAGATCAACTTAATGATAGACCCTGAAAATTTAGTTCAAAATAAGACAGACCTGAATTCATTATCTGGATTTTTGCCTGACGCATATTCTCCATTTTCATTCTCTGCAATTCAAGGGGATGAATATTTTGAAGTGGTATCAATTCCTGAGTCGGCCGAGCAGGTTATTTCCATGCCATTGAGTTTTGGTGGCTCCACTAATGATTCTTATACTTTGTCTGTTACGAAATGGGATAATATTCCAACCGGTTGGACAGTGAAATTACTCGATACGTTCAATGATAAAGAGTATGATCTGAGATCAGATTTTACGTTGAACTTTGATCATACCTTCAGTGAAAATGATGGATCACGAAACACTGAACGGTTTGAGATTAAGGTCTATCCGGAAGTTGCTAACCAGCAGGCTGAGGAAAGTTTTTCTGATGTACCGAAAGAAATTGAATTGAATCAGAATTATCCGAATCCATTTAATCCGGTTACAACCATTTCATTTTATTTACCTGAATCGAGGGATGTGAAGTTGTCTATATTTAACATCGTAGGTCAGCCTGTAGCGGTATTGTTTGAAGGCAGGCTTTCATCCGGGCGTCAGCAGTTTGAATGGGATGCCACCGATAAGCCAAGCGGTATGTACATCTACCAGTTAGAAGTGGGTGATAAAGTTATGACTCGAAAAATGACATTAGTCAAATAATGAACATATTTGGAGTTATAACCGTTACTCTTATAACTATAACAATCAATAAAACATAGAGGTTACTACTCAATATCTATCATGCAATTTAAAACAATTCAGGGTGTGGAAGTACCGGAGATCGGATTAGGAACACATCGATTAATTGGCAGGGAAGGGGAGAATGCCATAAAGCTCGCTCTCAATCTTGGTTACAGACATATTGATACCGCACAAAGCTACAAGAATGAACGGGAAGTCGGGGAGGCGATAAAACGCTCGCACGTAGATCGGGATGAGATCTTCCTCACCACAAAGATCTGGCATACCCATCTTGATAAAAAAGATGTATTGAAGGTTGCAGAGAATTCTCTAAAAGAACTGGATACACCATACGTCGATCTTCTGCTGGTACACTGGCCAAACCCCGAAGTGGATATTGAACAGACCATGGAAGCTTTTCTTTCGCTCAGAGATCAGGGTAAGGCACTGAATATTGGAGTGGCTAACTATCCCTTGTCTAAACTTAAGGAACTTAACGAAGAGCTGGCAGCCCCTGTTTTTTGTAATCAGGTGGAATACCATCCATTCTTAGGTCAGCTCGACCTGCTTGATTACGCCGCAGAACAAGACCTGTTATTTACAGCTTACTCACCGTTGGCGCAGGGTAAGGTCATGGATGATCCACTGCTGAAAAAACTTGGTGAGAAGTATGGGAAATCTCCTTCTCAGATAGCACTTCGTTGGCTGATAGAACAGGAACAAGTGGTTGCTATTCCTAAAGCTTCTTCAGAACAACATCTGAAAGAAAATATAGATATCTATGATTTTGCGCTTGAGGATGATGACTTTTACGCGATCGATGATCTGGATAAAACCACGCGATTAGTGGATCCTGATTTTGCTCCCGATTGGGACAATTGATCAGCTGTTTTGTTTACATTCAGCTAAAACCAGAACCTCACCGTTCTGGTTTTTTAGTTGATGGAGGTAAGTATGCTCATCTGTTTTTATAACTTCTGATGTGATCGAATCTCCTGCTACACTCTCTCTTAGAAATTGTATATCAATAATATTGATAGGTGAAGATGCTGTGCCTGAGTGGTGTTCCATGATCCACTCAACGTAACGGGCGTTGTTGACGTGATCATTCATATCAAGGTCCGAGTTTCTCACGTCGAATGAGTATGACTCATCCATATCCTGAAAGGGTTTTAACCGTGTTGCTTTTGGGTCCAAAACATGATCAATATCCTTAAGGCGCATATTCAGTACTTCTTCGGGCATACGGGCCGGCCTGCGTGTCTTTATGTTGATCATCATCCAATAGCTTAAACAAACCCCAAGCGTTTCACCGCTTTTATCCAGGATCCTGTAATCCCGGAAAGCCCTCAAGGCATCTCCGGCTGCAGGCCAGGTTTCGATGGTGATCTCCTCACGCCAATTCGGGAACCGATCAATATTTACATCCATGCGATGTAAAACCCAGGTCAGGTCCTGTTCTTGAAGTTGGGTGATATCAAAATTGAGTTTGAGAGCATGATTACCGGCTACCTCCTGAAATAAAGAAAATATTGCAGGCAAGGTAGCTTTTCCGTCATTATCCACCTCATTGGCTCTGATCTTGAAATCTTCTGAGTACTT
>JAASTO010000109.1 GCA_021767245.1 Balneolaceae bacterium | reverse complement strand
TTATAAGGGAATACACGTACTGATTTTATTGAAGGTGACTCTAGCGCAGGGGTCCCACCCGTTCCCATCCCGAACACGGCCGTTAAGCCCTGCAGCGCCGATGGTACTGCCACAAGCGGTAGAGTAGGTCGTCGCCTTCTTCCTTTTTATATAAGCTCATCCCTTCCGGATGAGCTTTTTTTTGCCAAGAATTACAGAAAATCCTGCTAATATTCGTTATATTGAGGTCTATTCTACGATATAATAACCCAAAAGGACCTACATTGGATTTTCAAAGATTTTTAGAAGACTACAAGAAAAAACTCTCCAATATTTTTTCTGAAAGTAAAGACGCACAAGAAAATACTCTTATACGAGGTATTGAAGATGATACTCTCTCTGAAATTCTTGACCTTTCTCCATTAGCTGCATTTATACCTTCAGAATATGGCGGGTTCGGTGCACATACTGCAGAAGCTCTGACCATGTTAGAAGCTAGTTCATATGAATCATTACCTCTATCATTAATGATGGGTATTAATGGAGCATTATTTTTGCAGCCGGTTGCTAATTATGCCAATGAAGAGGTAAAAAAAGATATTTATGATCGGGTGATTAACTCTAATAAACTTGGAGGATTGATGATCACTGAACCGGATTATGGTTCAGATGCGTTGAAAATGCAAACATCTTTTCAGAAGATTGGGGAAAATGATTACCGAATTGAAGGAACCAAACATTGGGGTGGCTTGACTGGTATGGCAGACTATTGGTTGATCACTGCCAGAGAAATGACCTCAAAAGGTGATCTTGGAAGAGATATTTCATTTTTCATCCATGATACGAGGAATGGTGGTATAGAAGTTGAAGAGTACTACAATAACCTTGGTCTTTATATGCTGCCATATGGAAAGAATAAAATTGATATCACTGTTGATGAAGATCATAAGCTTCAACCTAAAAGCACCGGTGTAACAATGATGCTCGATCTGTTACACAGAAGCAGATTGCAGTTTCCGGGTATGGGTATGGGTTTCCTAAGAAGAATGATGGATGAAGCTATCGATCATTGTAGAAACAGATTGGTTGGTGGACAAAGCCTCATAGATTATGATCAGGTGAAACATCGTGTTTCAGTGATTCAGGCTTATTTTACGGTCTGTTCCGCTATGTGTAATTTTACGAGTACGAACGTGCCTCTTGATAAGAATACATCAAGAATGGACCTTGAGGCTAATACAATAAAATCACTGGTTACAGATTATATGCAACGCGCATCACAGTCCTTACTTCAGCTAAAGGGAGCCATGGGTTATAGGCTGGATAGTATTGCCGGACGTTCTGTGGTTGATAGTCGTCCTTTTCAGATCTTTGAAGGATCAAATGATATTTTATACCAGCAAATGACTGAATCAGTATTGAAAATGATGAGAAAGCTCAAAAAGCAAAATTTTCATGATTTTCTTAGTGAGTTTCACCTGACCAAACGTTCATCTGAATATTTTGGAGATCTTCTGGATTTTGAAGTAGATCCTAAAATGCCACAGCGTAAATTAGTGGATCTTGGAAAAGCGATCGGTCGAATAATTTCTATTGAATTTACCTTGAATCTGGGTGATCAGGGTTTTAATAAAGAATTGGTTCAGAACGCTATTCATGTCTTGCAAGATGAAGTGAACTCCATTATCCAAACGTATAAAACAGGTGGTAAATCTACTGTAGTTGAAAACTTCGAAACAGATAGTTCGTGGTTTAAATTTGCAACGGTGAATGCCTGACAGAAAACAAATTGTTGTAATTACCGGTGCCGGAATCAGTGCTGAAAGCGGCCTGTCAACTTTCAGGGATTCAGGTGGGTTATGGGAAGGCTACGACATACATAAAGTAGCCAGCATAGAAGGTTGGAGAAAAGATCCGGAAACCGTTCTAAATTTCTATAACCTTCGGCGAAAACAAACCTTGAAAGCCAAACCCAATAAGGCTCATAAAGCTTTAGCACATCTTCAGAACTATTATGATGTTCAGATCATCACTCAGAATGTAGATAACCTCCATGAAAAAGCGGGGTCAGATCAGGTTCTACATTTACATGGAGAATTGAACAAAGCTAAAAGCAGTAAAGTTGATGATCATGTTGTTGAGATTGGAGATCGACCTATAAAAATTGGTGATAAAGCGGCTGATGGTTCTCAGTTAAGACCTCATGTGGTCTGGTTTGGGGAGATGGTACCAAATTTAGAGATCGCTGCTGAAATGACCTCAAAGGCAGATATATTGATAGTTATTGGAACCTCACTGGTTGTTTATCCTGCTGCAGGATTGATCGATTACGTGAAAAATGGGATTGATAAATTTATCATTGATCCATCTGAGCCTGAATTCAGAGATTTACATGAATGGCAACATATCAAAGAAAAGGCAGGGACAGGTACACCGAAATTAGTAGAAAATTTAATTACTAAAGTGAAAGAGTCAGATTAATGGCAGAGCGAAAAGCAAGTGAAGAAGAGAAAGGAATATTAGAGCAATTCATGATCCCATTTTATCATGCAGAAAGAAGGGTTCCTTTGTTTCCTGGTAAATCATCAACAGAGTCTGAAGCAGGTCTGTTTGGAATAACGGAAGAAGAGTTAAAGTCTTTTCGGCAAAATATGAATGAAAATGCCAGGGAAGCGGCTTTAGAAATCCTTAAGGATGATGGAATAATTGATTGTCTCGATAAACTTCCGATTGACGGCGAAGAAACCATCGTAGCTTTTGGTGATTCCATTACGGAGGATGCTCAGGGCTGGTTCACAATTCTAAAGCATGTTCTCGAGATCTCAACAGAAAATGCAGATTTCAATTTTATAAACGCCGGTGTATCGTATAACACAACCAGTGAAGCATTAAGGCGAATAGATAGAGATGTGATCATTCATGAGCCGGATTGGGTCATTGTTGCATTAGGTACATTTGATGCTCAGCGTTTGAATATTGCCCCTCAACGCACCTTACTTCCATTATCTGAAACCTGGGAAAATATAGAGACCATTCAATCGGTTTTGGATGAGCGCGTTTCAAATCCGGTAATTTGGATCACACCTGCTCCTGTTATCACTGAAATGCTGAATGAAAATCCTTTGTATGATTTCACGATCGAAAAACGTGATCTGAGTCAGGTGCAGGAATTGATTTCAGGAAAACAGGGGGCTATTATAGATTCAACCGCTCGCCGAATGGGGGATGGAGAACCTCAAGCCTGGAACTATCTGCCGGATGGCTTACATCATTCCCTTTCAGGACATATAGAAACCGTAAAGGCCATCATTAAAAAATTAGCTGAACCTAAAGATTGACCTTTAGGTTTATAACGTCGATGGCCGGGGTGAATTTCGCACGGATATTTTCTTCTGTAAGATCTAAAGAGGAAAATACTGATGGAGAAAGGAACCCAATGCTGCTGCCGTTTTCAAAAGTAAGAGCCATGAAGCCATTTGCGGTGTTTGAGTTAGAATGAGCTGACGCCCCCGGAATGATCCTTTCAGAAAGAATGAATGAATCTACAACGCCAAAGCCAAAGCCGGCAATGGCACCGGCAGAGGCCCCATACTGAAGGCCTTTTACAATTGGTTCATTAGCGATCAGCATTACTGAGCTCGCTATGACTGAGCCTGCAGCGGCACCGTAAAATGTATCGAGCAGAACAATGATGGAAGAGTTATTTCCATCGTTGAATGTACCGGTAACGATCATAGAGCTTCCGTTGGTTTGGGAGATATCGTAGGCTCCAACCCCTATTCCATAAAGGGTACCCAAACCTACACCTATTCTAAGGGGCGCAAAATCAGAGTCGTTGGTTAAACCCATTACAGCTCCTCCAAGAAGTGTACCATTCACTGTACCGTTTAGTGTATTACCGGCAAGTAATTCAATGGTTTGTGCTTTAGCAAAGTTTGAACCGAAAATCAGTGTAATAAAAAGAATAACACCCGCTGTAATATTTTGCATACTGTACTGAAATTTTTTTGATCAAATTTAGTGAATATAAAAAGGTAAAGCTAAACTTAGCTGGGATCGTTAAGAGCTACCGGTAACACTTTGCCGTTGTAAAATTGATGACCGTTTAAAATAAAATCAGCCACATATCCCCCCATCTGTTCAGGAGATACAGGAGCCTCAAAACCGGGAAAGGCTTCAGATAGCATTTCAGTTTGAACGGCTCCGATAGCGAGGCAGTTCACGCTGATCTTGTCTTCTGCGAATTCAGCACTTAAGACTTCCGATAGTCCGATAACGGCTGCTTTTGCTGCTCCGTATGCAGAAAGTCCTGGAAATTTCAGGCTGCCCTGATATCCGGACATGCTTGATATATTAAGAATATGACTTCCCTCCGTCATCAATGGTTTTAAAGTCTTAACCAATCGCACGATGCCAAATACGTTCACATCCATTAATTTTTGGAATGAATTTATATCGGTCTCCATAAATGATTCCCTGTGAACAAGACCCGCGTTATTTATTAATCCATCTATACCATTAAAATGTTTGGCAGCTTCTGCAATATTCTGAATTTCATCAGGATCAGTTAAGTCAGCCACAACAGGAGTGATAGTACCGGATGGTGCATCAGATGAAAGTTTTTGAAGGTTACTTTCAGTACGGGCAGTAGCAATTACGTTGTGTCCCTGATTTGAGAGTTGTAAAGCAGTTTGGTAACCAATTCCCCGGCTGGCCCCGGTAACAACGATCGTTTTTATCATAGTATAAAATGGTGAATTCTTACGTTAATTATTAATATAAAAGCAAATGTAAATTGTTGGTTTAAGTTCCCTTTAGCTTGGAAAAAGCGCTTTTTTAGTGGTAAATTTCTAACCTCCTAAATTCAAATTTAAAGTAAGGCTTAGTTAATGAATTCAAAAACCGGTAAACCATTAGTTCCCAATAATATTCAAACACTGAAGCCTTACGTAGCCGGAAAAACCATAGCTGAAGTTGTAGACTTGTACAAACCCGAAAGGATCGCGAAATTAGCATCCAATGAAAACAGGCTGGGGTGTAGTCCAAAAGTAAAACAAGCTATTGATGAGGCGTTTAACCAAATTCAGGATTATCCTGATCCTATTGCCCGGAAACTTAGGTCTGCGATCGCAGAGCGTAATGGTGTGAAACCCGGGAATGTGCTGTTGGCTTGTGGTTCAGAAAGTATTATCTCAATTTTGTGTAGAACATTTTTCCTGAATAAGGAAAATGCCATCACGGCTGACGCAACCTTTGTTGGTTTTTTTGTGCAGATCGGTGTAAGGGGTGTTCACCTTAAAAAAATACCGGTAACTTCAGATTACAAGTTTGACCTGAAAGCTATGGTCAATGCCATCGATGATAACACAAAGATGGTATATTTGGCGAATCCAAATAACCCAACCGGTACCTACAATACAAAAAAGGAATTTGATTGGTTTGTTAAAAACGTTCCTGATGATGTACTGATCGTAGTTGATGAAGCCTATTACGAGTATGCCAAAGATGTGGAAGATTACCCTCATGCTTTGGATTATAAAAAGGACAACATCATTGTGTTAAGAACCTTTTCAAAAGCTTACGGTTTGGCCGGATTTAGAGTAGGCTATGCAATAGCTGACGAAGAGCTGATCAAGAATATGATGAAGACCAAGCTAACTTTTGAGCCTACTACATTGGGGCAAGTTGCGGCCCTTGCAGCATACGGTGATGATGATTTTCTAGCCAAAAGTGTTGACGTGGTAGAACAAAGCAAGGAACGGTTGTATAAATTTTTTGATGATCATGAGGTCAATTATATGCCATCCATTTCAAATTCTGTTATGATGATTTTACCTACTGAGGAAGAAGCCATAGATTTTACGCAAAGGATGCTGGAAAAAGGGGTTATCCTTCGGAGAATCAATGCATTCGGGCTTCCAAACTGCATTAGAATTACGGTTGGCATGCTTGAAGAGATGGAACATTTTGAACGTTCGTTTTTAACCGTTACCGGTAAGGGATGAAAAGCTTGTTAAAAGCTGTTTCAGTACTTTTTAGAAATTGAGTTAGTTCATAGCTAACTGTTGTTAATAGTTTTTTGAACACTGCAAATTGAAAAGATATTATGGCCAAAAAGAAGTCGGCATCTAAGAAAAATAAATCTCCAAAAGTTGACTGGAAAAAAGTAGCACACCTCATGCTTACCTCTCGTGCTATGGATGAAAAAGAGGAAAATGAGCTGGTTCCAAATAAAGATGTACTATATCAATTTTCTGCGAGAGGACACGAACTAGGGCAGATCTTACTCGGTAACCTATTAACAAACAAGCATGATTCAGCCAGTGCCTATTATCGATCCCGTCCACTTTTGTTATCACTTGGCTTGTCGGAAGAAGATGCTATGGCAGCACCCATGGGTAAATCCGGTGGGTACAGTGATGGGCGTGATATTGGAGTGGTGTGTAATAAGCCTGATGCAGATGGTCCAAAGGTTTTACCGATGGCCGGAGATGTCGGTTCGCAGTATACCCCGGCTATTGGTTGGGCTCAGGGTATCGAATACCGTAAAAATGTTTTAGGTGAAAAAGAATACGAAAAGGCCATTTCTGTAATTCTTGGCGGAGACGGTTCGGTGGCTACAAACGGCTTTTGGTCTGCTTTGACCATCGCAACTACTCAAAACTTGCCGGTGTTATTTTATATAGAAGACAACGGGTACGGAATTTCAGTAACGAGTGAATATCAAACACCCGGAGGAAAAATCTCAAATAATCTTCAGTCGTTTAATAATTTGAAGATCTATGATGGAGATGGAACGGATCCTGAGGAAGCCGCTTCATTACTTGAGGAGTCGGTAAATTATGTGCGTGAAAGAAAAGGACCTGCTATGATCAGGTTAACGGTTCCAAGACTTAACGGACATTCTTATCAGGATAATCAGGCTTATAAAGATGAGGATCTGATCAAGAAGGAAATAGAGATGGATCCCCTTGAAAAGCTGAAAGCATTTATGGTTCCGGATCAGATCACCGAAAGAACCTGGAAGAACTGGGAGAAGAAGGCCCGGGAAAATATAGAGGAAGCGGCAGAGGCAGCACTGTCGCGGCCGGAACCGGATGCGGCTCAAACCGAAAAATTCGCATTTGCTGAAGATGAAGTTCAGCAGATCGGAGGGTTGGCTGTAGAGGGACATGAATTCCCTGAAAGTTCTGAAGAACCTAAACCTGAAAAGCAGCGTATCAATATTGTTGAGGCCATCAGGCGAACCCTTAGGTACGAACTGGAAACCAACAAAAAGCTGATGGTTTTTGGTGAGGATGTTGGAAAAAAAGGGGGTGTACATGCGGCAACTATGGATCTTCAGTCCCAATTTGGCGAAGCAAGAGTGTTTGATACCAGTTTGTCTGAGGAAGGTATCATCGGCCGTGCGGTAGGTTTAGCATATCAGGGCCTGATGCCGGTTGCTGAAATTCAGTTTAGAAAATATGCTGATCCGGCTACCGAACAGCTCAATAACTGTGGAACCACGCGATGGAGAACGGCTAACCGATTCGCGGCTCCTATTGTGGTCAGAATGCCGGGTGGATTTGCCAAGTGTGGTGATCCATGGCACAGTATGAGTAACGAAGTGTTTTTTACGCATGCCATTGGGTGGCAGGTAGCAATGCCAAGTAATGCTGAAGATGCCGTGGGACTTCTGCGCTCTGCCATGAGAAGTAACAACCCAACGGTCTTTTTCGAACACAGGAATCTGCTTGATGCCAAGTATGCTCGTAAGCCCTATCCGGGAGATGAATTCGTTGTTCCTTTCGGAAAAGCTAAAAAACTGCGGGAAGGAGATGAACTAACGATAGTTACATGGGGAGCCATGTGTGAACGAGCCGAAGAAGCCGTAGATAAAACGGGTGTTTCCGCTGATGTATTGGATCTCAGGACTTTAATGCCCTGGGACAAAGAAGCTATTTTGAGTTCCATTCAGCGAACAAACCGATGTCTCGTTGTTCATGAAGATAATCAGACGGCAGGCTTCGGAGCAGAGATAGCAGCAGTGCTTGTGCGAGAAGCATTCCAATACCTGGATGCACCCGTTGAAAGAATCACTATGCCTGATATTCCTGTTCCTTATAATGTTAGCTTGATGGAGTCAGTGTTACCTAACGTGCAAAAGATCTCCAATGCTATAGAAGATCTGCTTAGCTTTTAAGGCTGTTAAGAAATGTTACATGAGTCTTTTTTAATTTAGTAATTGTAGAGATTCCATAGTGCAATCAATACTTTGTGACGTCTTTACAATTACACCCATTTTCCTTGAGACTTAAAACAAAAATCGTCATCGGTTTCGTCTGTGTTAGCCTGCTATTAGCTGTTGTGGGTTTTGTATCAGATCATTATACAGGTGAAATTCGACAGGCCCAGCTAAATACCGTTAATGACGCATCAAGTGTGGTTATGCACACAGGGGAATTGGAAAGGAGTTTGTATCAAAGTCTCATCTTTTTGAATGGTATCCGGGAAGCTTATCAGATCGAGTCTACCTA
>JAASTO010000108.1 GCA_021767245.1 Balneolaceae bacterium | reverse complement strand
TATGATATCTCTGATGAGGTCAATTTCACGCTGACTCTCCACAAAGAAGGCCGCCTGGCGGATGAGGTCTATGATGAAGCGGTTCGAAATCAGGCCGATCTCATTGTGGTGGGCGCCAAATCCACCAAGAAGATCACCAGTATCTTACGGGATGATTTTACCGATAAGATGACCTATTACTCTTTCGGAATACCATTATTCATCGTCAAGAATAAAGAACGCCATCAGAAATTCCTGAAATCGTTGTTTGATTAGATGGTTTATTCTATCTACTTAATGAGTGTCATTTTCTTGGTGCTAATATAGCTACCTGTTGAAATTCTATAAATATAAACTCCACTTGGGTATTGAGTAGCGTCGAAATTAATTGTGTGATTACCTGCAGATTTTGCCTGATTCAAATTTGAATAAACCTCTCTACCGGTTACATCAAAAACTGAAAAATCTACTACGGATGCTTCAGGTAACGTGTATTTAATTCTTGTTACCGGATTGAACGGGTTAGGGTAGTTTTGTTCCAATAAAAAACCCTTCGGTTGTTCGGAATGAATTGATGTAGCTATCTCTTCAAAAATAACGGCTCCTGAAGAAATATTGGGCACTATAGATCCTTCATTTACTTCAAAATCTACAACTTCTATTATACTTTCTCCTACGCTTTTCGGATTTAAAACCAGATAAATAAGAACTCCATTATTGTATATCGGATTAGCTCCTGCAACAGATAGCACAAATGTGCTGTCTGTATCATTATTTCCAACTGCACTAAACGAGCTGGATAATGTTGACGTAGAATTGAATGTACTAACAGTTAGAATATTGGGATTAAACTTAAATTCCATTGTGTATCCCAAAATTGAATCTGTTGCCATGTTTTCAAGATAAATTGGATACATAACCTCGGATTCCTGAATCGATAAAACTGAATCAGGCAAAGAGATACTTACTTGGGCATTTAGTGAACCTGATGCAAAAATTCCAATTATTAAAAAAAAGATCGTCTTTAATTTTATCATTGACTTACTTCTATTTAATTAAAGTCATTTTTTTATTGACAACTCTATCACCTGCTTTAAGTCTATAGATGTACATACCACTAGCTTGATTACTGGCATCCCAGTTTACTGTGTAACTACCTGCAGTTTGCTCTGTATTGACCAGCTCAGCAATTTTTTGACCCAATAGATTGTAGACCGTTAGTTGTACTTTGGTATTTTCCGGCAAAGAATACTTTATTTTTGTAGAAGGATTGAATGGATTTGGATAATTCTGACTCAACTCAAACACAGTAGGTTTATCACTTATATCCAAACTTTCTATATCTTGTATCGAAGCTTCATTCAAGATCAGTATTCCTCCCAGAACACCCGATTGAGTTGTGCCCTCTGTTCGCGAGAATTCCAACTCAATTAATTTACCTTTACTGAATGTTTCCAATCCAACCAATGAAAAATGTATCTTACCTTGTTTTTCATTTGACGTGGTTGTCCAACCTGATGGTGCATTTCTTATAGCTTTAAAAGCAAAGCCATTAATCTGAGGTATTTTAATTTCAACAGCATTTAGTTCGCCTGATTCAACATCAATATTTAATCCGTATTTGACTACCTCAGGATCATCTGAATCTATTTGTTGCCAATTTGCATTCGCGATTAAAGGCACTTGTTTTTGGACTTTCGGCTGGCAAGTAATATCTGCATCCAGATCAACATTATGTCTTAGTATTTGATAAGCATCAAAAGCTGAAATATCTCCGTTACCTGTAACATCAGCAGCTGTAGAATCCCTTCCTGTCAATGGATACTGTGGTGCCAGAAATACGGTATGCCTTAATATATAAGATGCATCAAGTGCAGTGATCGTAAAATCACCTGTTACATCACCACAAATGTAATCATTTACAGTTACTGAGCCATTTTTACCGGATACACTTGGCTCTCCTTCATTGAAGAGTATACCGCTAATGTTCAACGCAGAAACTCCTCCACTCTTTAGAATGATTTGTACATTAGCAAAGTCACCGTTTGTACTAATTCCCGAACTGGTGGCATATCCTGAAATATTGACCACCCCCGGTGTAGTTTCATTTTTTTGAACAGTGAAGCTGGATATCAACGAATTTTGTTCATCCGGAATTAACAAATCAACGATCGTTGTATCATAAGACACTGTAAACTCAAATGATTGAATTTCTGAACTACTCAGTCCATTTAAGGATATACTAGTACTTACGGTATCATTCAGAAGCCCCGTGATTTCAGGCATTTCAAGTAATACATCATCAACACCGATGTTTGTCTGATTATCAATTTCCGCATCCAGCCAGCCGCCGTAGTTGACAAAGCCCAGTCCGTTGTCATCGTAACGGTCATAGATCTTGTCTATATTCTTTGGGTTCCCGCCGGTATTCATCACTGCCGTGGTATTGTCTCCCCACCAGTTAAATCGACCATCCAACTCCTCCCACTCCAGGGAATTATTGCGGAAGTCATACTGACCATTACCATAAATATTGTTGTAGTTGGCTACTGTTCGGGCATAATTGCTGTTTACAACACCATTGCCATTATTGTTGGTAATCGTATTATAGCGCAAGCTATCGGTGGTAGGGTTTTCAAAATCTGTGGATATAAATATTCCATCATTTTGGTTATCACTAACAATATTACTATCCACAACAGCCGTAACTCGATTCAAATACATACCTGTAGAATAATTCTCAAGAAGTGTATTTGACCGAATTAATGCCTTCCCAACCTGATCTACATATAGCCCATTACTCATTCGCTGAATACTTTGCCCTTCAATAACTAAATCTTTGACCTCACGTACATATATCCCACTTGGGAGATCCATACTTGTCCCAATTATCCCCTCTATAGTATTATTTCTCAGAATCACTTCACGGGCTCCTTGAACTTGCAAACCACTCATTTGCAGGTGATTACCTTCAATCCTTATCCATCCCGAATTTTCATTACCATAACGAACATTAATTGCATGCGAGGATAAATCTACAAACTCATTATTCGTCAATACTGCACTTTGATCAAACCACTGCAGTAATATCCCCGTCCCCAAATAAGCAAATGAACTATTTGTAACAGCCGTCTCAACATTCTCTGTACCATAGGCATTCTCCTGGTGTAACCCATATGTTGCATATTCAACATTAGCATACGATATACTTTGCCCCAACCCGTTATCACTGGAAATATAAATCCCATACCAATCCCCACTGGATGGATTCGACGCATTGGATGTAAACCGAATGCTGTCTGCCTCGGTCCCATCAGCCATCAGCTGCCCACGAATATGCAGCTCCGAACGGTTCGCATCCTGACCCCCACTCTGATCATCCCGGGTCGGCATAAACCGTACCTCCACGCCCGGCTCAATCGTCAGCCGCGCTCCGGAACTCACCGTTACGTCCCCGGTCACCAGATACGGACTGTCCGCCTTCCGCCAGGTCATATTCGCTGAATAGGTCCCACTCACCAGTGTTACCCCGTAAAAAGCCGTCTCACTTACCGTCTGTTCATTCCCAAAATCATTCGCCGGATCCGTATAACTCACATTCAGCTGTTCTCCTTTCGCCACCTGAAGCACCCCGTCTGCTGAGGCCGCAGCCTCTGCTGTGGCTATACTCCCGCGAAATACCCCGCTGCCCGCGCCTGTCTCTGCCAGGGTCAGCTGCTCACCACCCGGCTCCGTCGGGCTGCTCACCGTCACCACAACCTCCGTGCTGCGATCGGCATCCACCACCTCAACCCATACGTCTTCCGCTGACGTATAATTCAATACATCGTCACCCGCCGAGGTCGTAAAGCGTAACTCGCCGGTGGTTTGCGCAAAAATAGATGTTGTAGTTAGAAAAATGAATATCCCCAAAAGTACCAATACTCTATTAGCCATGATGTATCCCAAGAACTATTTTAATTGGTCAGCTATATTACTGACACAGTTATTTACTATCTCTAATGTACTCTAAACCAGTTATTTATGCTATAAAATATTTGAACCTATACTACCTACTAATTAATGATTTCAATACCCTAAACTTTATAAAGACACATTTTATGAACCCGAAGTGAACTCTTTTGTAAAATCCACCATCTATACGCTTCGTCTTTGAGCATATAAAATCGTATCTTCACACCGGAAATTTCAAACATACATTAATTTAATTTTATGCAGTTTCTACCTTTATTTTTGATGGGTCAGCCCGGTGATGAAAGCGCCGGTATTATCAACCTTGTGTTTCTTGGCGCTATCTTCCTGGTTTTTTATTTCTTTATCATCCGACCGCAAAGCAAGCGTCAGAAAGAAATTCAGAAAATGGTTGAGGAAATGAAAAAGGGCGACAAGATCGTTACCTCTTCCGGAATCATCGGAATACTCGACAAGATTGAAGAGAACGAAGTATTGGTTGACATTGACAGCGGCACCAAGATCCGCATGCTCAAATCAGCGATCACTGATGTAAACCCTAATAAAAAGGATAAGTAGGTAAGTCCTTATTTTACCTTTTTCAGTTTTCAGTTCGCCTTCATCAAGATTTAGATTTAGTTCCCTATGAATCAGGAGTTTACATTTAATACCATCCCCGAAGCCATTGAAGACATCAAAAATGGCAAGATCGTTATTGTGGTGGATGATGAGGACCGGGAGAATGAAGGCGACTTTCTGATGGCTGCCGAAATGGTGACCAACGATGCCATTAACCTGATGGTGACCCACGGTCGCGGGTTGGTTTGCGCGCCCATCACCAAAGAGAAAGCGGATAAGCTGAAACTCAAGCATATGGTTCAGGAGGGCGCAGATCCGGATGAGGCTAATTTCACTATCTCCATCGACCATAAGCGACTCACCACGACCGGTATTTCGGCTGCAGACCGTGCAAACACCATTCGTGAGCTAGCCAGTGATGATTCCAAGCCGGTTGACTTCCGCCGGCCCGGACACGTGTTCCCACTGCTGGCTGTAGAAGGCGGAGTACTCCGTCGCGCAGGACATACGGAAGCGGCCATTGATCTGGCTCGTCTTGCCGGGCTGAAGCCCGTCGGTATCATTTGTGAGATCATGAAGGAAGATGGGGAAATGGCCCGCGTGCCTGAACTCATCAAGATGGCTGAAGAGTTTGAGATGAAGATCATCACCATCAAAGACCTCATTGCTTACCGAAATGAAAACGAGACCCTGGTTCATGAGGTAATGGATGTGAATCTGCCAACCATGTACGGCGATTTCAGCCTGCGAGCCTTCAAGGAAAAACTCACCGGCGATATTCACCTTGCCCTAACTAAAGGAACCTGGAGTAAAGAAGAACCGGTACTGACCCGAGTTCATTCTTCTGATCTGATCGGGGATATTTTTGGAGCCCGTAACAAAGACACGAGCGAGCAGCTCCACCAGGCGATGTTGCAGGTGGAACGTGAAGGTCAGGGCGTAGTGCTTTACATGAACCGCAACCAGCGTGGTTCTGTATTGGTCAATCAGCTTAAGACCCTGAAAGCCCTTCAAAAAGGCAAGCTTGAGAGTAATGAGGAAGACATCTCACCACGTGGAGATGCCAGAGATTATGGGGTTGGAGCTCAGATCCTCCGCTCATTAGGTATTCGTAAACTGCGACTCATGACCAACAATCCCGTAAAACGCATCGGTATTAAAAGCTTTGGATTGGAGATCGTGGATCAGGTCCCGATCAGCCCAAATTTTGATTTTTCATCCCAGAAGTACCCTATTGAGGGAGAAGAGAAATAGTTCGAACATCCAACCATCTGTAACGCTCGTTGCGGTGCTCCGCTCCGCAATGCCCTTGTGAGGCTACGCCTCCATCTTACAAACAAGTGTTTTATCGAATAAAGATAGATCGGATTGAAAACACTGTAGTATGAGGCAGAGCCTCAAAACAGCGTTCTGCAGCGGAGCGGCGGAACGAGTATTAATGAGTGAGTACTAAAGAGATCAGATTACCTATCCCTTATTCACTTATCCCCAGAAACATCCTGAGATAACTGACCACCTTCCAATCCGGCATCAGTCTCGGATTCAACTTCTGTAGCCTCCCCATGCCCCTCGTTATTGATAAGAAACCGCTTGTTGAATAGGATCAGTAAAATAATGGAAACAGAAATAGCAATGTCGGCTACATTAAATATGTAGGGAAACACGGTGAAATCACCGATCTGAAGAGAGAAGTAAATAAAATCCACCACGTGACCATCAAGCACGCCGCCGTAATCCATAATGAGTGCCATAAACAAACGGTCGGCGATGTTACCAAAGGCCCCGCCAATAATCAGCCCCATACACACCAGATACCCAATACCGGCCTGTTCTATATTTTTCAGGATGTAGATCAGGATCCCGGTCACAGCCAGAATGGCCACTATACTAACTACCGGAGTCGACAGAAAATCGATTCCCAAAGCCATCCCGGGGTTCTTGGTGAAATAGAACTGTAACCAGCCTTCGATCAGAACTTTATTCTGAAGTTCAGGGGTGGTTCGTATCAGCCATTTCGTAAACTGATCGATCCCAAGCACAAAAATGGCCGGTACAATAAGAGCGGTTAATTTTTTTCGGTTCAAACCGGGCGTGCCTATCTGCGTTTAAGTTTGGCGTCGATACTCAACTGAGTATGCGGAACCGCTTCAAGACGTCCTTTGGAGATCTTTTTACCGGTTACTTTGCACACACCATAGGTCTTGTTATCGATCCTTTTCAGGGCATCGTCCAGATACTTGATGAACTTCTTGGTACGGTTAAAGAGCATGTAGGTTTTTTCACGCTCCTGTGCATCGGTGCCTGCATCAGCCATGTGATAGGAGTAGGCCGATTCATCCGAAGCATTTTCCATACTCTCGCGCAGCGTGCGTTGCAAAGCGTTTAATTCTTCCTCTGCATCTTCCATTTTCTTGATAATGATACCGCGAAAATATTCCAGCTCTTCATCGCTGTACGGAGATACTCTTTCGTCGTTTTTAGATTCGTTTGTAGCCATAGCTGCTTAGTTATGAATTAATATTTCTTCGGATGGAGATGGTGCACTCTTCCTCTCCGATATCCCAGGTTTTTGTAAAATCTGAGACTTCCAGTTCTTTAATTTGAATTTCTTCAGCCAGTGTCTCCTTCTTAATATAATCACTCATAGACACAACGGCTTCCTTAATCGTATCAGATCCTGTAAATCCGATAGCAATACGGTCGGTTACCTCAAAGTTTGCTTCTTTTCGCATATTCTGAACACGATTCACAAACTCACGGGCAATTCCTTCCTGCTTAAGTTCTTCACTCAGTGCGGTATCAACGGCCACACTCAGGCCTCGTTCCGTTTCAACGGTCCAGCCCTCAAGTCCGGTTCGGATGATCTCAAGCCCTTCCGAATCAATACGGATGGTCTCATCGTCGATCTCCAGGTCGATCCAGCCATTCTTCTCGAATTCCGTGATCTCTTCGGTGGTCAATTGATTGACACGGGCCGCCACGGCTTTCATCTTAGGACCGAGACGTTTACCCAATACCGGGTAATTTGGTTTCGCTGATTTTTCTACAATTCCGGAATCATCATCCACAAACTGAATGTCTTTCACATTCACTTCTTCAAGAATGATATCCCGAACAGATTCTATGGCCTGACGTTCACTTTCATCCTTGATAGGCAGAATGATCCGTCCCAAAGGCTGACGTACATTCATTTCGATCTGATTACGTACACGCAATACTATGTAAGAGATCAGTCTTGCCATCTCCATCTTGTGCTCAAGAGCCTTATTGATCGCCGTTTCTTCCACGGTTGGGAAAAATGCGAGATGAACCGATTCCTCGTCCTGTCCGGTTACTTCATTCAGTTTCTGATACAACCATTCTCCCATAAATGGAGCGATCGGGCTGATCAATTTACTGAGGTTCAACAGACATTCATACAAGGTCTGATAGGCCGCCGTTTTATCAAGCGTGGTGCCTTCTTTCCAGAAGCGACGGCGATTTCGGCGTACGTACCAGTTACTGAGTTCCTCTACAAAGTTCTCCAGTTCACGGGCCGCTTTGGTTGGTTCGTAATCCTCAAGATATTCTTCAACCAGCTTAACGGTGGTATTCAAACGTGAGATCACCCACTTGTCAATTTCAGGTCGATCCGCAATTGGGATGGCCGTTCCGGAAAAGGTGAACTCGTCGATATTCGCATACATCGCAAAGAATGAATACGTATTGACGATGGTATTGAAGAATTTACGCTGTACCTCTTTGAGTCCGTCATGACTAAACTTGAGATTTTCCCATGGTGAGGAATTACTCATCATGTACCAGCGAACGGTATCGGCACCAAATTCCTGAATCACTTCAAACGGATCAACCGAGTTGCCTTTCGACTTACTCATTTTTTCGCCATTCTCATCTAGAACCAATCCGTTGGAAACGACATTTTTGTAGGCTTCCTCATTGAACAACATGGTGCCCAAAGCATGCAGGGTATAGAACCAACCTCGGGTTTGATCTACGCCTTC
>JAASTO010000107.1 GCA_021767245.1 Balneolaceae bacterium | reverse complement strand
TGCTCTTCGATCTTCTCGGGGGGTTGGGTGAGCTTACTGACCATCCATGTGGCAAACAGGCCGAGGAAGAAACCCGGGATGAGTTCGTACATATTATCTTTTAGAACGGGCACAAAATACCAGATGATGGTCACGGTTGTACCTGTCAGAAGTCCGGCAATGATTCCGGACTTGGTTGTTTTCTTCCAGTAAAGGGCCATGATGGAAGTAGGCCCGATGGAAGCTCCTAATCCGGCCCAGGCAAACAGCACCAACCAGAAGACAATATTCTCGGCCACCAACCCAAAGATCAGCGAGAGGATCACTAAAATAACCACCACAATCCGACTATATAGAACGAGTTTCTTCTGTGAAAGATCTTCATCCTTTTTGATGAGCTTGTCATAAATATCACGGACCACACTTGAAGCGGCTACCAATAATTGGGAATCGGCGGTGGACATAATTGCGGCAAAAATGGAAGCGATCACTACACCAAACAAAATGGGATGCAGCTGTGTCTGTGCCAGCAGTGGGTATAAGTTCTCGGTATCACTACCCGGCAGCATGGAGACTTCCGGGAAATAGGCACGGCCAACCAAACCGATCATTACGGCCCCGACAGCCATCATTACATTCCAGAAGGTGCCGACATAGGCCGCGTATTTAAGCTGCTTGGCATCATCGATCGACATGTACCGGGAAAGAATGTGAGGATTACCGGGTGAACCGAGTCCGATACCGACAAAACCAATGAAGGCTCCAAAACCCAGGGCAAATGGATCCATGAATCCGATCTCGTGAAGGGTGAGCTGTTCAGCCATCACGCTCCATCCACCCAGGTTCCAGATGGCAATGATGGGTAAAAACACCAGGGCAATGATCATGAAAAAAGCCTGTATGGTATCGGTCAGGCTCACCGCCATGAAACCGCCTAATACAGTATAAAGAAGAATAATAACCGCTGAGAGAACCACTCCGGTTGTTTGGGTAATGCCAAAGCTGGAAGCAAAGGCTTTACCGCCGGCCACAAACTGAGAGGATACGTAACCCACCATGAAGATCAGGAAAATGATGACGAGAATTACTCTAAGGCTTCCGTTCTTGTCATCAAAGCGTTCGGCAAAGAAATCGGGGACGGTGATACAATCATACCGCTCAGAAAATTTGCGAAGCCGTTTGGCGTAATACATGAACAGAAACCATTCCACGACAATGTACCCGACAGCCGCCCATAAGGCCGAGGCACCCTGAGCATAGGCCATGCCGGTGACCCCAAGCAATAACCAGGCACTTCGTCCGGAAACAACGGCTGAAAGAGCTACTACCAGGCGATTCATCTTACGGCCGCCAATGAAGAATTCAGAGATCCCTTCTGATGAAAAGCGTGCGGAATAAATTCCGATCCCAAAAAGAATGATCAGGTACCCGATAAATGCAACCAGGACATAGCCGCTCCCGTCAATCGATATGGTATTTAGTTCATCCATTTTAAGATGATATAGAATTTATATTAAGTTTTTTGTAACAATTGACATGTTGGGAACTCATATCTGTAGATTGCAAAGAAATTAACTACGTAATACTAAACTAAAAAAAGTAACATGAGTCATGAGTAATATTTTAAGAATAACTGTATTACTTATTATTTCGTTAACGCTTGTTTCGGGTTGTAGTGAAATGGTGGGTACAAAATCAGAAAAGACAGACTCAGAATCTTTTGTAAAGATGCTACAAAGAGAATATGAGTCTTCAGGTATTTCTGAAATACTTCAAAAAGATTATACTGTTAATTGGAAAGTGTTTAACTCTTCATTCTCTAAAGAGCTGGGTGGCACCTATCATGAGTTTTCTGTTAGTGAAAATAGGGTGAATAGTGAATTCAAGGGTTCGCCATTAACGCTTAAAGTTTTAGCTGTAGAAAATGGTAAGTCCTATTCATTTTTCGTGTTGAAGTTCTTGGAAAAAGGAAAAGTAAAAACCCCAGGGCTTTCATGGGGAAATTTTGCAGATTTTTCTGGTCAAGTGTATTTGATTGATGAAAGTGACAGTACAGTTATAGCTTCAAGATTTGAAAGTGGTAAATACGTGGGGAAGTTAAATCCTTTAACAGAAAAAGAGGCTCATTCAGTTAATGGTAAGCGTAAGTTATCTGTAGACTGTTATGTTGAAGAAACACAGCATTGGACAGATTGGTATCAATATGGATACGGGTATTTAGGTTCGACATATGAAGGTTCAACATTCACATAAGTATGTTTTGAAGAAGGTGGAAGTGGAGATACCGGAGGAACTGGAGGTGGCGGAAGCGGAACTACATACCGAGAATATTCAGACAGAACGGCCCCTGATAATTTTTTAAGTATGGCTCCAGAGTTCAAGTACCCACCTGATTCTAATTATGAAGACTTATATCCAAAGCTAACAGAGTATTTAAGGAACCAGATACCTAATCTAGCATATAACGATTATATTATATCAGCCCTTGAAAAGTACGGTGATTTAAGTTCAGAGCAGATAAAAGAACACTTGAAGTGGGGCAATGGCCCAACAATAGAAATTGTACAATTAGCTAATGCTTGTGATACATGTAATAATGATACTTATGGTCTTTTCAGAACTACTGCAGCAGATATTCTCTATTTAGATTTAGATCTTGTTCTTGATTTAGAAGAGTCTGAGCCTGGAACTGAGCTTGCAGATGCTTTCTCTTTTTTAGTTGGTGTTACCCTTTTGCATGAATATGTACACTTTAGTGAGTGGTCGGATGGTTCCTGGAATAGCCCGGAATCTGGCTTGCTATTTGAAGAAGATGTATATGGTATGTCTATCTGGAGGCATAACGTTGAAGATTTTATGATGAAATACAAGAAAAACAATGAGTAAAATACTATTAACACTATTTTTACTATTAAACTTAAGTACTTGGATAAGCTGCGCTCAGAATAATGTTGCAAAGGATCAAAAATTAGTATTGGAAACTATACTAAGCGACAAGACTCTTGGATATATTGAAAAAGGTAAAGAATACGTCTTAATAAAAAATGATAAAACTGACTTTGAATCAGGTTCGGTTATTAAGTTGTCAAATAATACAATTAGAGTGGTTAATAATGAGCCTGAGGATAAGTTAGCACTTGAATTCATAAATTATGAATACACTGATAAGATCATTTATATAGAATTAAGACTTTTTCAGAAAAATGTTTTTTATAGGGCTACCTATTCGAAGACAAAAGAAGATAGTTTACAAGTATTATTAAAGGAGTTTTTATTTATTAGACAAGAATAGTGAAATGGTACATCACAGAGAGATAAAGTAGAAATAATCGAACATTTAAAATGGGGACAAGGCCCAACTATCGAAATAATACAATTAGATAATGCTTGTGGAGATTGCAATAATAATGTACTAGGAATGTTTTCGTTGTCAACACCAAATACACTATATCTAGACATAGATTTGATAAATACAATGGAGAATTCAAAAGCGGGACAATAATGGGAGATGCATTTATCTTTTTAGTAGGTACAACTCTATTACATGAATATGTGCATTTTGGAGATTAGAAATTTTAGATTTAGATCTTGTTCTTGATTTAGAAGATTCTGAACCTGGAACTGAACTTGCAGATGCTTTCTCTTTTTTGGATGATGCAGAAGATATCTGGCATCAGGCTTCGCTATTATATATTGAAGATGATGAAATAGATAGTATGGTCGTTGCCAAAATGTTTGAAGCCAACTGGAGAGAAAGTCCACCCTACGACAGTGTCAGAGTAGATTTTACTTTTAATGAGTAAAAAAAATAGCAAGGAGTTGTTCGGTAAGACGAGGCTAACCACATAGCCGCTGCCTTCAATGGTGATGGTGTTGAATTCTTCCATGTGCCTATTATAAACAAAACAGGGGCGTATGTCGATACGCCCCTGTGGGTTTTACAGAAATAAAAATTATGTCAGATCACGGGAAAATACCCATCTGCTCATACATGGTGCCTATCTTATTGATGGCACTGATGTAGGCAGCTGTTCTGAGATCATCCAGTTTATGTTCGTTACGAACTTCAGCGATCTGCTGATAAGAGGTGATCATGGTTTCTTCCAGACCGGAATCGACCAGGTCGTACTCATCGGCACCGTGAGCCAGTGACTCCAGTTCAGCTTCCGTGAATTTACGGTCTGAGATGTTTTCGATCACACCAAGTATCTTCTTGTAACTTGACTCATCGAAGCGTTTGCTCATTCGGCCATAACGCACGTGCTGAATATTTTTCAGCCATTCGAAATAAGAAACAACGACACCGCCGGCATTCAGATAGGTATCAGGAATGATCAGCGCACCACGTTTCTTCATGATATCATGACCATCAGCTGTGGTAGGACCGTTAGCCGCCTCTGCAATGATCTTGGCTTTGATCTTGTCTGCATTGTCGCCGGTAAGCTGACTTTCAAGAGCCGCCGGGATCAGGATATCGCATTCCAGGTAGAAAGCATCATCACGATTATCAAGTTCTTTGGTTCCGTCAAAGCCAATGATGGTTCCCTTATCTTTTCGGTATTCCATCAATTTTTCAAGATCCATTCCATTTTCATCATAGATAGATCCTTCGATCTCAGCTACACCAACCAGCTTGGCACCGGCTTCGGTCATATATTTTGCAGCGTGATAACCTACGTTACCGAGTCCCTGCACTACAAAGGTCTTACCTTCCACACCGGTGTCGAGGCCTACACTTTTCATATCTTCTTTGTTGTTGCAGGCTTCCCGGATCCCGAAATAAACACCACGGCCGGTGGCTTCCGTACGGCCGCGAACACCACCCTGCTGAATGGGTTTACCGGTCACGCAAGCTTCTGCGTTCAGGTCATCTTTCATCTGACGATAGGTATCGAGGATCCATCCCATTTCACGGGCTCCGGTTCCATAATCGGGTGCGGGTACATCAATACCCGGTCCAATAAATCCTTTTTTGATCAGCTCGTATGTGTAACGGCGGGTAATGCGTTCAAGTTCTGATTCCGAATAATCGCGGGTGCTGATCTTGACACCACCTTTGGCTCCACCAAATGGTACATCCACAATGGCGCATTTGTAAGACATCAGGGCCGCAAGGGCCATGGTCTCATCTTCATCTACTTTGTGGCTATAGCGGATCCCTCCCTTGGTCGGTGTTTTGTGATGACTGTGTTCAACCCGCCATCCTTCAACAACCTCAATGTCTCCATTATCCCGGCGGACCGGAAAAGTTACATGGTACACTGTGTTACACATTTTGATCTGGGCAAGTATCCCTTTATCAAATCGGGTGTATTGGGCTGCTTTATCAAAGTTTAGATTTACCTGTTCATAAAATTTATAGGTAGACATATTCCAAATTCTCCTTTCTTGTTATTAGGCGTGCTTGATGGTCGCAATTATATTACATATAAACAAGCTAAAAGCCTTAGTACTTAATCAGATAACGGCAGTGAAATGTGCAGGTGATCGGCCGTGCCGGTATGCCTCAGCGTTTCGAAACCAAGCAGGAAAAATGACGCTTGAAGAACCCGGTTCCTGACCTCACTTTTTCCGATCGTTCGTATGTCAATAGCATGCACATATCCATTTTTTTGGGGATAATGCATGGATCGTTCAAGCGGGGTGAGTCCCATGGAAAGGTAATCCTCAGGGCTTCGTTTGATATCCGTGATCAGGAAATCTTTATCCGCCAGTGAAATGGTTGCGGAGGTAACCCTCAAAATAGGATTTAGCGAACGGTAATAACTTCTTACGGTTTCGGTCTTGGAATGAACCGAGGAAAGATACACAGAACCATACACACAGAAAGACAAGACCAGGGTTGATATTCCGATCACCCCATACATGAGCAGCAGCCGTTTATCCCGGAACTTTCTGAAGATGAAAAGCAGATAGAGTAGCAGCAAAAGAATAGTCAGGCTCATACCTGAAATGAGGGACGGCCACGCAGAGAACTGATGGGATACATGCAGGTAAACGGACGAACGGCTCAATAAAAAGAAAGGTAAAAGCAACAGAAGGAGAGAAATCCCCGTCAATATTAGGATCCGAATCCATAAAGGCCTTGTTGGAACCTTTTCAGGTACGGTTGAGGTATCTAAGTTGAGTAACCAGTCAATGTCTTTTTGGGTGACTTTCTTCATGCATCCTTTAACGGAAAAAGTGGAGTCGGGTTACGCTCCCCGATAGGATCGCCGAAGAAGAAAAGGAAAACTTTGCATCAGGATAAGCAGGATCAACACGATAGGGATGATATGAAACGAATTTTCCTGAATGGCAGCGGATAAGTTGAACAGGTTCATACCGAAAAGTAGCCCGGAGGTAAATAGTGAAAATCCGTAAGCCCAAATGGCCCTAGACCAAAGTGAGACCCCTGAAAACAGGCTGAGTACCATGGCTAAAATATGAACAACCAGCGTTATGATGGGAAGCTGACCGTCCTGAGGGATAAAGAGCGTTTGGGTCAGGTCGGGTTGCACAAACAGATCTAAAATATGGTAGCCTTCATACAAGCCTGTCAACAGAAAAAAGATCTGAAGAAAGAGATGAATTCTTCGGTGTTTAAGGGTCATGGAGAAACAAATATTAGGTTTGGGATGCCTAACATACATATCCCAAAAACCTGCATTTGTTCCTGTCTAAAAGTGAAAAAAGGACTCAGATCGCTTCCGTGTCTGTAAAAATGGGATCGTCTTGCCGGAAGGTATTTACAATGAACAACAAGGCAAAAGCTCCCACTGCCGCATAAATGGCTGCGCCGGCAAGATCAAACAAATAAACGATCGCCGTGCCGGCCAATGCACCGGCCACTCCAAAAGTCAGGCTGGGAAACATGGTAATACCCCGGTCTTTGGCAATAATGCGGCTCAGCCATCCAATGATCAATCCTATTGTGATGTAAGCTAAAACATTCATGAGCGTCATAACGAACCTGTGTTTTGTTAATATGTATTAAAATAATGGGCTGTAAGGTGTTTGCGTTCCGGTATAGTCCACAACTTTCATTTTTTTAACATAGATTCGAAGCCTGTAATCCCTAACCCCGAAATAGAATCTTATGAAAAAACTGTTCACTCTAATGCTCGCCGGCGGTTTGTTTGCGGCCGGTTGCTCATCTACTGATAATGAGAAAGAGATCTTTGATAAAGCCATGGATATCCATGAACGCGTTATCACGCTGGATACCCACGTCGATATCAACGTCAATAACTTCACAGAAGAAACGAATTATACACAGCGACTGGATACACAGGTAGATCTGGTCAAAATGGAAGAAGGCGGACTGGATGTGGCCTGGCTGATCGTCTATACCGGTCAGGATACACTGACAGAAGAAGGGTATGCGGCTGCCTATGAGAATGCAGACTCTAAATTCAATGCGATCCACCGTCTTGTCGAGGAGATCGCTCCGGATCAGATCGAACTGGCCACTACATCAGAAGATGTTCGCCGAATAGTAGGTGAAGGTAAGAAAGTAGCCATGATCGGTGTTGAGAATGCCTATCCGGTTGGTACCGATCTCTCCCGGATCAAAGAATTCTATGATCGAGGGGCCCGCTACATGTCATTATCTCATAACGGACACAGTCAGTTCGTGGATTCCAATACCGGTGAAAGAGATGGCGAATGGATGCATGATGGCGTCAGTGAATTAGGAAAAGAGGCCATCGCCGAGATGAATCGTGTCGGGATCATGATCGATCTGTCACACCCGTCCAAGAAGGCAAATATGGAAACCATGGACTTGACCAAAGCCCCGGTCATCGCTTCGCATTCTTCGGCCCGGGCCGTATACGATCATAGCCGTAATCTGAGCGACGAAGAACTCCTGAAGCTGAAAGAAGTGGGTGGAGTGGTTCAGACCGTTGCATTTAGAGGTTATGTGGACGGCGACAAACATGCTGCCTGGCAGGAAGCTTCGCGCACAATATTGGAAGAAGAAGCTGATAAACTCGGATTTGAACTGGTTAGCTGGGGCGATATTCGTGAAATGACAGAGGAAGAGCGCGATGAATACATGGATATGTATCGCACAGCACAGGATAATGCCGAGCCAAGAATTGAATCAGAAGTGAATGTGAGTACGCCTCCGGTGGATGTTGCCGATTTCGCAGACCACATTGATTACATGGTGGAATTGATCGGTATCGAGCATGTGGGCATCAGCTCTGATTTTGATGGCGGTGGAGGCGTTTACAACTGGATGGATGCCTCTGAGACCTTTAACGTGACGCATGAGCTGGTTAAGCGCGGGTATTCCAAGGAGGAGATCGAAATGCTTTGGAGTGGAAACCTGCTGAGAGTTCTGGATGAAGTTCAGGCCGTAGCAGAAGACCTGCAAAGTAATGCTGAGGTTGTTCCGGCCGAGTAAGCATAATTATCATTCAAATTATCAGTGCCGATGTTATTTAACGTCGGCACTTTTTTGTTTAACAATTAAGTCTCGGAACAAAATAAATTAGCTGATGTTAAGATAATGCTAAGAAAAGTTAGAATAGGCTTATAAATTTTAAGCCCTCGCCTAACTTTCTTAACTTTAGTACCTAATTACATCAAGACTAATATAAATCAAGAAAGAGTGATT
>JAASTO010000106.1 GCA_021767245.1 Balneolaceae bacterium | reverse complement strand
GAGTGAGCAAAGTCATTATCGCTCATTGTGGCCACGTGGGTTTTGGAGTCTGAACTCCATTCTCCCATAGAATGAGGATTCTTTTTTGCATATTCTTTAACCGGTTTAGGAGCTCTGCGGTCCGAGTTTCCTTCCCTAAGAACCGGGTTTACAGCACTTCCTTTAACAGCATTATATCTTTGCTGAATTTTTTTCTCTTTTTCGTTTACAGGTTCCTCAGGATAATCGGGAATCTTATATCCTTTATTTTGAAGCTCTTTGATGGCAGCTACTAACTGAGGAACAGAGGCACTGATATTTGGAAGTTTGATGATGTTGGCCTCAGGTTTTTTTGCCAGTTCACCAAGTTCAGACAGATCATCCGCAACTTTCTGATCATCAGTTAGATAGTCCGGAAAATTAGCCAAAATACGTCCTGCAAGAGAAATATCTTTAGTTTGAACGTTAACCCCGGCGGCTTTGGTAAATGCTTCAACGATTGGCAGAAAGGAGTGAGTGGCTAAATATGGAGCCTCATCAGTTATGGTATAAAATATCTTGGCTTTATCAGTGCTCATTTTTTATAAATAATTATAAGTTCAAAGTTTAACTAACTGACCTTCAGCAATAAATTGAAGGATTTAGCAGGGCATTGAGTTTACAAAATTTCGCGGCAAAAGAACATTTAAAGGAATATTGAATATTGATCAAGGGAATAATTAAGTTCGAATTTATTTCTACAGGTCCAACAATCGGAAATGTATTAAATAATCCCGCATCCATATTCGATATTCACCCCTTTGATTTCCTATATTAAAACTCGAAAGGCTAACTGATCAGTCAGCCATTCAAAGCCAATAAAAAATTAGGTGTTGTTATGATTCGTCCTATGTTCGGCTTCCGTCCAAAGCCAAAGAAATTTGATTATCAGTACCGCTACTACGATCCCGAAAAGGATGAAAGAGAAAAGCGGAAAAAACGCATTAAATTTGAAACTCATACCCGCCGCAGGCCCGCACAATTTACCCGAGTTTTATTCTATGCGGCCTTATTAAGCATCGTTGTATATCTAATCTCTTTATAAAATTAATAATTTAACCCATTGAGCGACACGCAAATCAGCGAATCTATCATTCATCAGTTACCTCCCGAGATCAGTAATAAGATCGCAGCGGGAGAAGTTATTCAGCGCCCGGCTTCAGTCGTAAAAGAACTTTTAGATAATGCCATTGATGCCGGGGCTGATCAGTTAAAGATCCTTATACAGAATGCCGGACGAACCCTGATCCAGGTTACGGACAACGGATGTGGTATGAGCAAAGAAGATCTGCCTCTATGCTTTGAACGCCACGCCACCTCCAAGATCCACTCGGTGGATGATCTGTTTAAGATCCGTACTCTCGGTTTTCGAGGAGAAGCTATGGCTTCAATCGCTTCAGTCTCTCAGGTAACCGTAAAAACCAAAAGGGCCGAAGACGAAAACGGTTGGGAATTTGAAGTTTGGGGTGGTGAGGAAAGGGAAATAAAACCAACAGCCACAGATAATGGGACTACCATTGCAGTTAGAAATTTATTCTTTAATGTACCGGCACGGCGGCAATTTCTTAAGACGGATGTCACAGAACTGCGACATATTCTCAGAACGGTACAATATGCTGCCTTAGCAAATACGGATGTCGCTTTTTATGTGGAAGCAGACGGGGATATTATTTATGACCTGCCCATTCAGGATCTGAAACAAAGGGTCACACAGATCTTTGGGAGTTCTTACAAAGCAAGCCTCATTGAATTTGGAGAGGAAACGAGTTACGTCAAGATCCATGGGTTTGCTTCGGACCCCAAATTGGCTAAAAAAAGTCGTGGCGAACAGTTTTTGTTTGTCAACGGCCGTCCCTTTCAGCATCGGTATCTCACGCATGTTATTCTAAGTTTGTATGATGCATGGACACGAAATAATGAGTATCCGTTTTATGCGCTGTTCTTTGATATTGATCCTTCGAAAGTGGATGTGAACGTTCATCCTTCAAAAATGGAGGTCAAGTTTGAGGATGAGCGCAGCGTGATCCAGCTTGCCCGTTCTGTAGTTAACCGGGCATTGAATAAACATTTTCAGGTTCCGGATATTCAAGACGATGAAGATATTTTTCTGAGTGGGAGTCAGTCAAAAGGGTTTGACGCGGGCTTCAGTTTTAATCCTCCCAATACGAGCAGAGGTTCTGATGGAGGGCTGCACATATCTTCCCGTATCAATACCGGTGACAGTTCGGTAAAAGGCAGGGGAGATGAGTTTGCGGGCCGACTTTACAGCCGTAAAGAAAGTGATCCCCCGAACTTCAGCTTCGGTGATGAGAATTCACGAGATACCGAAAGAAGTGTTTCTAAAACCGTTACACAGGATAGGGGATTCTGGCAATTGCATAACACTTATATCCTGACCCAGACAAGAACCGGAATGACGGTTATTGATCAGCATTTGGCTCATAAACGGATCATTTTTGAAAAAGCTATCAATGCTACTGAGGAAGCTCTCCCAAGCACTCAGCAGCTTTTATTTGCTCAAACTCTTGAGTTATCAGCCTCTGATTATACCCTATTGAAAGAATTACACTCCATCATACAGCGCATGGGTTTTTCAGTTCAATTATTGAGTGGAAATACGGCTATGATCAATGGTGTACCTGCTGATATCGAGATTGGTAATGAAGAAGAAGTGCTGGTGTCTATGCTGCATCAGTATCAGGAGTTGGGACAAAAGGTTAAACTTGAAGCCCGTGAGAAACTGGCCATTGCTTTTGCTTCCAAGGCCGCAATACCCAGAGGTAAGAAATTGACACAGGAAGAGATGGAGTCCCTGGTAGATCAATTATTCGCTTGTGAACAACCTTACCTGGATCCGTTAAAAAAACCAACCATCAGTTATATCCCTCTGGACGAATTACAGGCACGATTCAGATAATTGAAAGGCCTATTTTCAATGGATTTGAAACAAATTCTTTATTCTGCGTAAGTCACGGAAATGTTATGATACTCACCTTAATATCGATCTCATGAAATTCCTACTTGTATGCTTACTTACAATTCTATTCTCTGCAGAGGCACATACTCAACATGTTGAAGATCCGATCTCTGATAACGAAACAGTCCTCATTTTTACGCGTCACGCTGAAAAGGCGCAAACGGGTGACAAAGACCCTTCTTTAAGTGAAGCCGGAAAGAAACGGGCACTTAAGCTGGTAACCTTATTGAGAAACTATGATGTAGTTGATAAGATCTACTCTACACCATACAAGAGAACCATGGAAACGGCTCAACCTACAGCAAATTTATATGAGCTTCCGATCATTACGTACGACGCGAAAGATCTTGAAGTCTTTGCAGCTCGGCTTCTGGAGAATCATAAGGGAGAAACGGTTATGATCGTTGGTCACTCAAACAGTACTCCTGAATTGATCAATCATGTTATGGGTAATAACGACCTTGAGAAGTTTGATGAGGATGATTACAGCAATATGTATATCGTCAGAATTGAGGAGGGAATGGAGCCAAAGATCAAGCACTACGTGTACTGATGATCCTTTTTTACAGCAAATTGCTTAAGGTAAAGAGTAACGTTTTCTGATGAACCATTCGGTTCCAAGCAGTAACGTCAGTAGAATAAACCAATAGATGGTTCTGACCGGGAATATGTAGTTTTCAATATCCACAATATCTTTTGAAAGAAGATCGGTTTTGCTCAATTCTTCCCATAAACCATCAATATTATCATACGAATAATAGACCCCACCTGAGTTAGTGGCTATTGCTTGCAAAATATTATCATTCCTGTTCACCTCACTGAGCTCATTACTTGTATTGGATATCAGAAATTCACCTTCCTGAGTTTCTATCAGTCGACCTGCTGTTCTCGCATTTGCTGTAAATGAGTATAGTCCTTCAGATAATTGTGGTAACTCAAGCTGGTATCTGCCATTACCAACATTGTTCATATTGTAGATGCCCGAAGCTGAGTTTTCCCCTTCAAGCTGAATTTCGATGACGGCATCACTTTCAGCTTCACCACGTTCATTCCTTAAAAACCCATTCAATATGGGGTTTGTATTCGTATTGACCAATTTATTTTCAGGAATAACCCTCAATAACCGGTCATCCGGGCTATTTGAATGCCATGATAACATGTTTGTAAATAGTACCTCATAAAATTCCCGAACCGATTCGGAAGAACTTTGTGCCAGTTTATACCACCCCCAGGGTAACACATGACCTCTGCGTATATTTCCGATCTCCGTCACTGAAATAGCTGGAAATTCTGTGGATACTTGATTATAAGTCAAGGTATAAAGGGAATTGGCTCGTGGTTCATCAGAAACACTTCTTCCCAAACTGAATAAGGAGGGTAGGGACGCCAGATCAATGTCCGGAATGTCCAAAATTGAGTGCTCATTTTCATTCATTGCCTGATTTAAGTGAACGTTGAACACAGAGCTCAATTCTCCATTTATTAGGGCAATATCACTCCAGGGACTTGAGTTAGTGCTTGAAGGATTTTCATTCCCCAACTCAAGGAATAGAGTAGGAATGTTTGAGAGGTCGTTTAAAAAGGGGAGTTTAGAAAAAGGATCAGGTCGACCATGAACAATAGCCAGATCTATTTCTGAAGATTCCAGGTCGGGAATGTCTTCAATAAAGCGTCCATTTCCTGTCCAGGTCAAAGGGTACAAATTGTTGTTTTGATCAGATTCTATCAGTGATCTCAGGGCTTTTACATCCGGATGAATTGAGAATGCCACATGCACAATATTAATCCGGCTGTCTATGACTTCGACCGAGACATTGGAGGAGTTATTTTCCTCTGACCATTCACCGGGTAAAATTTGAGTAAATATTTCATACTGTTTGAGTCCGGCCTCATCCAATTGAACCTCAAAAGTCACTGTCTTAGACTGATCATTGGTCTCGAAAGTGATCTCTTTTTCGTCTACTATCGTTTCTCCGCTGCGGATTTGTACACTGCTTGCAGATCCCATATAACCTGTTTGATTGATCTCAGCTTCAATAGTATGCAAAGTATTCGTATAGCCGGTAGTATTGGTATTGATGTTAGTCACGGCTACATCTATTATATCAGCCGTATCTCCAATGCCAATGGTATATATAGGAATAGATGAATTAAAGGCATCCACTACGGGATTTTTACCATACGTGATGATACCATCAGAGATCAAAATAGCTGCTTTTACATTTTCGTCGATTTCGAGAATAGATTGAATAGGAGCTGATAAGTTTGATTGACCTCCGCTGCCATTTAAAGAGTCAGGTGTACCAGGTGAAACATCCTCATCAAATAAATGGAACTCAAATTCAACGTTTTGGAATCGATCAAAATCCAGATCCTGGAGCAGCTTCCGGTAAGAGTTGAGTCCCTCGTAATCATTTTTAGAGATCGTGGTGCTTTCAGAATTATCAAGGAAAACCGAGATCTTTGGATTGACCTCTACCTGTTGTGAAGAAAAGAAATAGGGATTCAGTAAAAGCAGTAAAACCAGTAACAAGGAAGCTGCCCGTAATGAGATCAGCAACCATCTGCCACTTTTTGATATGCTTTTCAATTTACTGTATGAGAACCAGGAAAGAGCGATCAATCCACCAGCTAACAGTATCGTGATAAAAACCGGGAGGGTATTTTGAAAACCATGAAATTCCATGTCAATTCCTCCTCAGCTAAGAACTACGCCTGATCTAAAAGCATTTCGATCAGTTTGACGGTGGTAAACCCTTCGGCTTCGGCAGCGTAATTATTTACGATACGATGCCTCAATACCGGTATGGCAAGCTCCCTAATATCAGCTTCAGTTACGTGATAACGACCCTGAGATAGGGCCCGGGCTTTACCGCCAAGGATCAGGTATTGAGAGGCTCTGGGACCAGCTCCCCAGCTCATGTATTTGTTAATAAATTCGGGTGCTATTTCGGTGCCGGGTCTTGTTTTGGAAACAAGTTCAACGGCAAAATCAAGCACATTTTCAGGAACAGGAACCTCACGTACCAAAGCTTGTAGCTGCTGGATCTTCTCTTTGGTCAGTAAAGGGTGGATCTGAATATTTTGGTAGGCCGTAGTTTTACTGACGATCTCTTTTTCTTCTTCCAGAGAGGGGTAATCCACCCAAATATTGAACATAAAACGATCGAGCTGCGCTTCAGGTAAAGGATAGGTGCCTTCCTGTTCAATGGGGTTTTGAGTAGCTAATACAAAGAAAGGCTGATCCAATTCGTAGGTTTTTCCACCGGTAGTTACATGATATTCCTGCATCCCCTCAAGAAGCGCTGCCTGCGTTTTTGGAGGGGTACGATTTATCTCATCCGCAAGTACGATATTGGCAAAAACAGGCCCCTTGATAAAGGTAAATTCCTTACGACCTGAGTCCTTGTTTTCCTCAATCACTTCTGTTCCGGTAATATCCCCCGGCATGAGGTCGGGAGTGAACTGAATGCGATTAAACGTTAGATTGAGTGATTGGGCCAACGTTCTGATGAGCAGTGTTTTAGCAAGACCAGGAACTCCCACTAATACACAGTGACCTTTAGAAAAGAGGCTGATCAAAAGCAGTTCAATGATCTTTTCCTGTCCGATTACAGCTTTGTGAATTTCAGCTTTTATCTCATGAAATACCTGGTGAAATTCATTAGCCAGATCTACTGAATCAATTGCCTGACCATCGCTCATAGAGTTGTCTCCAGGTCTGATGAATTTTCAGGTCTATCGATTTTGTATTCTATATATACATCATCCCGAAGATCTTCTATCCATTGCTGCATAACGCGATTTTGCTTTTGCTGAAGCGCAATATTTTTGATCCTTTCGTAATCCTGATCAAGGTTGGCAATATGTTCCGGGATCTGCTGATCTAGCCGCACAATGCGATAAGCTTTCTTGTTTTGGCTTTGGAGCGTGAAGGATCGGGGTTCAGATATGTATCCAACTTCATCCATCAAAAGAACAATGCGATACATTGCAGGATCAAGGCGATTCAATGGAATGAGCCGCTCTCCGGTTTGTGGATCAAAGATCTTTCCTCCGTATGGTGCCGTGTTTGGATCTTCACTTTCTTTACGAGCTACGGAGGCAAATTCAACATCTTCATTATTCATGATGCTGTCTCTAAGAGTATTTAGCTTATCTATCGCAAAATCCTCATCAAGTTGTTCATTATCTACAGAGATGAGAATGTGATTAGTTTCTATCTGGTCACCAACTCTTCGGTTAAGTTTAATGATATGAAAGCCAAACTGAGTTTCAACAACCTTTGAAATGCCACCGGGTTGAAGGGCAGAGGCTGCTGCGGAATACTCTGATACCAGTTCGTTCAGCGACATTAACGGCAATGCTCCACCATTAGCTGCTGAACCACGGTCATCACTATGGCGTCGTGCCAGTTCCTCAATGGATTTGCCGTGTGTCACAATAGAATCACGCAGCTGTTCTGCGAACTCAAATGCGGCCTGTTTGGCATCATCTTTTGCCGGTGGAATAACCACAATTTGCGATAGCGCAACCTGTTCAGGTATAGTGGGAAGAGAATCGGCAGGAATTGCATTGAAAAATTCTTCCACTTCTGGCCGAGTTATATTTACGGATTGAATTTTCTGTTGCTGAACTCGTTGAGCGATCATCTGCTCTCGGAAATCTTCCTTAAAATCAGCCCGAAGCTGTATAATGGACTTTCCAAAGGCTTGTTCAAGAGCACGCTCACTACCGGCCTGAGAAACAAGCTGACGTATGCGCTGATCCATTTGAAGGTTAACTTCATCATCTGTAACCGTAATAGAATCGATCTCAGCCTTTTCAAGCATTACATAGTTATTGATCGCTGATTCAAGAAAGTTAAACCAGAGATCTTCACTGAATTCGATGTTTTGCCCTGAGACACGTGCCTGGCGCAGGTAATCAGCAACACTTTGATCAATATCAGATTTTAAAATGATGTTGTCGTTTACGTGAGCAACAATGCGATCTGCCAAGACCGGTTTTTGTTGTGCATTAAGATCTGTGAGTGATAAAAAAGTGATCAGTAGAAGTGGAAGTAAAAAAAGTGTTTTCTTCATCAGTTAGTTTAATTCAATGATACGGTATCTGCGAAAGCACTGCTGCTTTCTTCAGATTGATTGTAAATTTTAATTTCGTTGTTTGCCTGTGCCTGAAGATAAAGATTCTTAACGTATGTGTTGAATGCTCTTTTACGTTTTTCGAGCGTCAACCATTCACGGATCTGTTCGATCAACCAATCCAGGTCCGGGTGGTCGCCTTCAGGTCGCTCTTCTATTAACTGTACAAAATGATATTCATTGCCCGAGCGGTAAATTGGTGAGATCTCGGAAGGACCAATAACTCTCAAATAGCGGTTCAGCATGTTCACATCACCGCCTGAGATCGAAATAGGCCAGAATTTCTGTGACTCCCTGATCTTCAGATCCGCATACTTGGAGTATCTTTTTGCCACGGTTTCCCAATCGGTTCCCCTCATTAGTTCACGCTTTGCGTTCTGAGCATCTGCCATGGTTTCTGTTACTACATGCCGGTATTGGACGTATTGCTCTTCGAGAGTAAATTTCTCTTTATTCTGTTGATAATAATTACGTGCTTCAAGCTCGCTCACGCTCATAT
>JAASTO010000105.1 GCA_021767245.1 Balneolaceae bacterium | reverse complement strand
TGTAAGGTTACGGATAAAAAAACAATTCGTTGCACCAAAAAGGTGATTTTTTATTTACGAACCTCACAACAATATCTGTTATCTTTTTACCAACCAGAATAAGCAACCTGATCGTTTATGAAATTAGATGTACTTGTTTTCGCCTCACATCCGGATGATGCTGAACTTGGCTGTGGCGGCACCATAGCTTCGCTCACAAAATCCGGAAAGAAAGTAGGTGTTATTGACCTCACAAAGGGTGAAATGGGAAGCCGGGGCACTGAGTTAACCCGCGCAAAAGAGGCTGAAAAAGCCAATGAGGTCATGGGCGTGAGTTTCAGGGTGAACCTGGACCTGGGGGATTCCCTCCTCCCTAACACCCGTGAAAATCAGATCAAGATCATTGAACAGGTACGAAAGACCCGACCGCATATTTGCATTACAGGGGCTCCCTTCGATCGCCATCCTGACCACGGTAAAGGAACCTCTCTGGTACTTGATGCCTTGTTTTATTCCGGATTGAGAAAGATCCCAACTTCTGACGAAGCCGGAACTCCACAAGAACCGTGGCGACCATCACATATCCTGCATTACATGCAAGATAGACCGTTTGACCCGGATTTTGTGTATGATATTTCAGAACACTGGGAAACCAAGAAACAAGCAATTCTTGCATTCAATACACAATTCAATGTGGAAGAACCGGGCAACGAACCGGAAACTTACATTTCATCCGAGAACTATTTTAAACAACTGGAAGCCCGTGCCCGATATTTTGGTCACCTTGCAGGTTTTACTCATGGTGAAGCCTTTAAGTATTACCTGTCGCCCACTCCATTACGTTCCATGAATGTCTTTTTTGAGCACGCGCCAAAGCGATAGTTTCTGTTAAGTGTGGGTATGCTTCATACATTATTCATGCATAATTGACACCTTATGAAACATAAAGAGGTGTTAAATGAAACATCAAAAGCTACTTACTGTTCTCGTATCGGGAATTGTGATCGTTAGTGGTATTTCTGCATCATTTGGGATCAATAGCTCAGATGGTCCCGGTAGATTCGTGCATGAATCTATACGAGGAGAGACTGTAACTATTTATGGATTCGGCATCTATAAACACATGTCGTTTGAGGTAGCCATTCAGGGAATTGCTCAGGATTTGGTCACCCTACTCATTGGAATACCGGCGTTAGTGATCAGCTTTATCCATGCGGTAAAAGGTTCTTTAAAAGCCCAAATGATATTTTCAGGTATTACTTTTTACTTTTTTGTCTCGTACCTGATGTATCAGCTGATGGCCATGTAAAATGAATTCTACCTGGCTTATGTGTTCCTGACCGCATCCGCATTCTTTGTTCTTATACTGACTTTATATCCGTTAAATGTAGAAAATGTACAAAACGCCTTTTCGGATAAAACAAACACTTCATTTGGTGGAATATTTTTGATCCTTAACGGAGCTGCCATTACCCTACTTTGGCTAAGCATAGTGGTTCCTCCTTTAATGGATGGAACTCTCTATCCCGATGGAGTAGAGCATTACACGACATTGGTTGTTCAGGCCGTTGATCTCAGCCTTCTGCTTCCGCTATCATTCCTATTGGGATACCTGCTCTACCAGCAAAAACCGGAAGGTTATGTTTACGGAAGTGTGTATTTGGTCTTTCTCAGCATTATGATGACGGCCCTGTTATCTAAGATCATCTACATGGGGCTCAATGGGTTTCAGATCATACCTGTCATAATTATCATACCGATCCTTTTGGTATTTTCCCTAACCGGAGCCTATTTGATGCTGAGAGATGTTAAGGTTCAATGATAGACCTCAGATCCGGTTCACTGCTTGTGTACCGATCAATATTCCGGGCAACTTCAATCCGTTTTATGAATGATTGGATAAGCTTTTCATACAATTCCTCGCCCAATACCTTATCCTCTACACCGCTGTCAATATTTGGATTATCATTGACCTCAATAACATATACTTCGCCATTAACCTCTTTCAGGTCAACTCCGTAGAGACCATCCCCCATTAGCTTTGAAGCTTTAAGTGCAAAACGGATAACCTTTTCCGGCACCTTATCAATGGACATGGTTTCAGCGTTACCCTCCATAGGCTTGGTGCCTGAATCCCAATTGTAGATCTGCCAGTGACCTTTGGCCATATAGTTCTTGCATGCAAAAAGTGGTTTTTGATCCAAAACACCGATCCTCCAATCAAAGTCTGAGGTCAAAAACTCCTGCCCGATCACCAGATCAGACCCTTTGAACATTTCGTCAAGTGATGTTTTTAATTCATAGACTGTCTTTACTTTAATTACGCCTACTGAAAATGAACTGTCGGGCTGCTTCAGGATAACAGGCATTGGGGTTGTATCCAGATCATTGGCTGTAACCAGGCCTTTTATAAAGACTTTTGTAGCGGGAGTTGGAATTTTATTCAGTTTCAGTGATTCATGAAGAAAAACTTTATTTGAGCATCTCAATATTGACCATGGGTCATCTATAACGGCTAATCCTTCGGCATAGGCTTTTCGAGAGAATTTATAGGTGTAATCATTTACGTTTGTAGTATCCCGTATAAAAAGGGCATCGAACTCGGTAAGCTTATTAAAATCGTCTTTTGTAATGAGTTCAGTATAGACTCCCATTTTGTCAGCTACTTTTCGAAGTTTTTTAAGGCCTTTAGGATTAGAAGGCGGATGCTCATCATCCGGATCAGTCAGTATAGCCAGGTAGTATTTGTAAGCCTTCATTTTAGTTTTTTGATACCTCCTGGCTTTAAAATACCCGGTAGCCATATCCTGAACGAGCGCAATATCACCCTGATCAATTTTATTAAGACTTAAGGATCGGACCTTCTTTATTTCCCACTTCTCATTTCGTTCAAATTCCACCTGAAATAAAGGATATTGAAAAATATTAAAAAAACTGTACGCCAATAATTTATACTCTTCATTTAACGTTTTACTAAAGTAAATATTCAGCGTGAATTCTTTAACATTCACTCCCTTCAAAGTTGATTGAATGAGTCCATCTATATCCTCTGTCAGTGACCTGACCAAACTGATATTTTGCAAGTCTCGGATGTTTGTCACATTAGGAATGGCCCTGTGCTCTCTCGCAGATGCCAATAACGAAACGTAGTACCCTTTGCTCTGATAACGGTATGAGTTACACAAGTTAAAGACTCGCAGTGCTCTCTCTGAAAACAACCCTTTATTCGTGATGTAATCTTTAGAAGAGACAATGTCCAGGTTTTCTACGTCAAGTTTAAGAGAACCGGGATCGTCAGTGACGATTATATTCTTGATCCTGTTCGCAGATGTATTTACGGATACAAATTTGACCATTTTATAGGCATCAATTCCGTCATCATAATAATCCCTGTTTAGCTCAACCACCTCAAATCCTCTTTTCCTATACCAATCGATGAGTTTTTTATTGGCCGCTTCAGCTTCAAGGCTTATCCTTTCAAATCCACTATCACCTGCAATGGACTCTGCATGCTTCAGCAAGGCATCTCCTACACCCTTTCCCTGATAATCCTTTGAAGTAGCGATCGAATATATCCGCAGAGTTCTTTTATAGGCATACAAAATGAGTGCACCACAGACTTCTTTGTTACCTTTAGTGGTACAATCTGCAACCCATACCTGTTGAAAGTTACTTCTGAGTGAAAGCAACAGTGTACGCCTTGAGCTTTGCTGAAATAAAGGAAAAACACTTTTCTCGATATTCAGGATCGATTCAAGGTCTGAGATTGTCCCCTTTCGGATATTTAGATCCATAGTACTGTTATTGAGTGTTAGAACACCATAATAGTACTTTTTTTACTACCTGATACGGTTCAGTGTAAAATAAATCTTTACCTGAAACGAGATTAGGCCCTCAGCTCATCCTTCCTAAAACATTCCTGAATTTCTTTAAGCAAAAAATCACACATTGGTGCATTTCCGGCAATGATCCTCTGACCAAACAGCCAGTTACTACCACCCGTCCAATCCATAACGGTTCCACCCGCCTCTTGAATGATCAATGAACCGGCTGCGACATCCCAGGCACTTAATCCATACTCGTAGAATCCTTCAAAACGTCCACAGGCAACATTGCAAAGATCCCAGGCAGCAGTTCCCGGCCTGCGCACCCCATGGGTTTTGCCCATCATTCGTTTGAATAAAACCAGGTAGTTATCAACCAGATCCAGATCTTTATATGGAAACCCGGTTCCAATAAGGGAAGCAGATGGATCCGTTTCCTCTGATATCCTTATAGTATCCCCATTTCTGAATGCCCCACCCCCTTTAACTGCATGAAAAACCTCACCATTGGCAACCTCCATAACCAGACCTACCACGGGTTTTTTATTCTCCCAAAGGGCAATAGAAATACAATAGGCCGGGAAACCATGTGCGAAATTTGTCGTTCCATCAATTGGGTCAATGATCCAGACTCTCCCCTCCGGCAAGCTTACTTTTTGCTCCGATTCCTCTGCAAGGATCATATCGTCAGGAAAAGAATGTAGTATGTTCTCGATGATCTTTTTCTCTGAAGCCAGATCCGCATCTGTTACCAGATCGTTCTTACCCTTCAATTTTATCTCAAAGGTTGAATTCTTTGTGTATTCGCGTATGATCATAGCCGCTGCCTCAGCTGCTTTTTGGATTACTTCCAGCTCTTTTTTATAACTCAAGATGTTTCCTTTTGTTGGTTAATCGCATTAAAGATATCAAGCACTCCCTGTCAATACCAATTTATAAGAGTAAATCCCTATTCCTTCTTTAATATCATGCAAAAAATGAGGATATTTACAGCCCAATTTCTTATCCAAATCTTATTTCAATGATCATTCCAATTGCCAGCGACCATGCCGGATATCCGGCCAAAGAAAAAGTCATACAGATACTTAAAGACCTGGGCCACGATATTGTGGATTTTGGCACCCATTCTGAGGACTCCGTCGATTACCCTGATTTCGCAGTTCAGGTTGCTGAAAAAGTCAATGATGGAGAATATGACAAGGGTATCTTAATTTGTGGAAGCGGTCAGGGTGTGTGCATGACGGCTAACAAGTATCCTAAGGTAAGAGCCGGTTTGGTGTATTCCAGAAAATCTGCTGAAATGACCCGACTGCATAACAACGCCAACATTTTGTGTATGCCCGGCAGAGAGCTGAATGATGATCAGCTAAAGGAGTTCGTTACGGTATGGTTATCCACAGAATTTGAAGGTGGAAGACATCAGCGCCGTGTTGAAAAAATTGAATCCCTAACAAAATAAGAGCCTTACATGAAGTCAATACAGGATCAGGACCCAAAGATCTTTAAGCTGCTTGAAGAAGAAACCGATCGTCAGAACTATAACCTTGAACTGATCGCTTCCGAAAACTTTGCTTCCAAAGCCGTTATTTCGGCCATGGGAAGTGTGCTGACCAATAAATATGCCGAAGGCTATCCGGGTAAACGATATTACGGCGGTTGCGAGGTCGTGGATGTAGTTGAAGATATTGCAAGAGATCGGGCCAAAGAACTATTTGGAGCTGACTGGGTCAATGTTCAGCCTCACTCCGGGGCCACAGCCAATGCGGCCGTTTACCTTGCTTGCATGAAGCCCGGCGAAACCTTGTTAGGATTTGATCTTTCTCATGGGGGGCACCTCACCCACGGCTCTCCTGTTAACTTCTCAGGCATCACTTATAATGCCGAGTTTTACGGTGTTGAAAAAGACACCGGTCGGCTGGATATGGACATGATCCGGGAAAAGGCCAAAAAGGTAAAACCTAAAATGATCTCGATCGGGGCTTCGGCGTATCCTCGCGATTACGACTACGAAGCTTTTCGTGACATTGCTGATGAAGTTGGAGCTCTGCTTTGGATGGATATGGCACACACAGCCGGTTTGATCGCAACCGGGAATTTAAAGGATCCTCTTCCCCACGCTCACGTGGTCACCACTACCACTCATAAAACACTGCGAGGCCCAAGAGGCGGTATGATACTGGTGGGTAAAGACGGTGAAAATACCTTAGGTGTAACCGCACGAAAATCAGGTCGCACTAAAAACTGGGGTGAGATCTTTGACTCAGCCGTTTTCCCCGGCACGCAAGGCGGTCCACTGATGCATGTTATCGCAGCCAAAGCCGTTGCTTTTGGTGAAGCCCTTGAGGATGGATTCAAAGCCTATCAAACACAAACTCAGAAGAATGCCAAAGCATTGGCCAATAAATTCATGGATCTGGGTTATGATCTTGTCAGTGATGGAACCGACAACCACCTCATCCTGATCGATCTTAGAAACAAGGGATTGAACGGTAAGATCGCCGAAGAAGCCCTTGGCAAAGCTGCTATTACCGTTAATAAGAATATGGTCCCCTTCGATACCGAAAGTCCTTTTGTGACCTCCGGGATCAGGATCGGTTCACCCGCAATGACCACACGTGGACTAAAAGAAGCGGAATTTGAGCAGATTGCCGTACTGATCGATAACGTACTGCAAAAGCCTGAAGACGAAGACAATCACAAGAAGGTGGAGCAGGAAGTCAGAGACCTGTGCGATAAATTCCCACTTTATGATTTCGTAACCACTTAAGGAAGGAACACTCGCGTTGGAACAAAGGCAGATCATGCAAGGCACTCCTCCTGAGGCTAAAAAACCGGCTGACCGCACGGATACCATGTCTTTTCTCGAACATCTCGAGGAACTTCGCTGGAGGATCATAAAGGGACTGGTAGGCATATTAGTTGGTATTGTCATTGCTTTTGCCTTTTCGGATTTCTTTGTTGAAGACGTGATGCTGGGTCCAACCCGATCCGATTTCTTTATGTATGATGTACTTCGGGTGGAGGCCGAAAACTTTGAGCTTCAGAGCCGTCGCCTGCCCGGGCAGTTTTTTACTTTTTGGGGAACTCTATTTGTGATGGGTTTTATTATAAGTTCACCGTTCTTTATTTTTCAGATGTGGTCGTTTATAGAACCTGCCCTTGAACGCAAGGAAAAGAAGAAAACCTTTTTCAGTGCATTCTTTATCACCTTTTTCTTTTTACTCGGTGTGGCCTTCGGGTATCTGATATTGGTGCCCTTTGCCTTACAATTCTTTGCACAATTTCAGATATCTGACATCATACGCAATGATTTTGATATCAATGAATACTTCAGTTCTGTAGCCATGTGGGTGATAGCTTGTGGCATGATCTTTCAGATCCCGGTGGTCAGTTATTCGCTCTCCAAGATCGGAATTTTAACCCCTGTTTTGTTGAGAACTTATCGCCGACATGCTATTGTGTTATGCCTTGTCATTTCGGCCATGCTTACTCCACCCGACCCAATTTCACAAATTCTGATCGCCCTGCCATTAACCATACTGTATGAAATATCGATCTGGGTCAGTGGTTACGCTAACCGAAAACGTGAAAAGGAACTGAATGAAGCAATTACAGGAGTTAAAGAAGCTTAAGGTAAGAATCATTGGATGTAAGCCTGATGTGGCATTATGGATTTGAAGCCTTATCTTAAGTGATAATAAACAAGCTATCGAAAAGTTATCATCAAGACATTTCAATTAACCACTCAAACCTTACAATGACAATCAGTAAACGTATTTTTTCCTTATTTCTGCTATCCCTTTTTACCATCGGTTTTATATCCTGTGACAATGATGATCCTTTTGAAGTGGATTACTCTGAGGTTCCTGCACCATTTGACATTACCAATGCAGAACGCGTTGAAACCGAAACCGGCCTGGTTTATTACATTGTGGAAGAAGGCACCGGTGAGTTCCAGGTCCAAAGAAGGGATCGAGTGCGGGTATTTTATACCGGACGCATCAACAACACCGGCGAGATCTTTGACAGCTCTTACCGTAACAAAAATACAAGCCCAACTGATTTCGCATCTCTTGAAAATTTGATCGCTGGCTTTCGTGAAGGTCTCATTGGTATGAAAGAAGGCGGTAAAAGAGTACTCATCATTCCACCTGAATTAGGTTATGGCAACTCACCATCTTCAAGATTAAGTGATGACACCCTTCGCTTCGATGTAGAACTGGATGAGATCATCAGCGATTAAAGTACATTCTTACTGATCCAGATATACTCTTTTTATCTTTGGGGATAAGACCGTTGTGATCTCATACGGTATAGTCCCCATTTTTTTTGCCCATAGGTCAGCCGAAAGATCCTTGTTTCTAAGGATCACCACTTCGTCCCCAATATCCGGTTTTTGTCCTTTTACAAATACCATAAAATAATCCATGCTGATGGTTCCCACCTCATCTGCCAGGGTTCCATTCAGCTCAACCTGAAACCCGTTGGTTAATCCCCTGAAAATTCCATCTGCATAGCCAACCGGAACCACTCCGATCCACCCATCTTCCGAAGCCGTCCAGCGACTTCCGTATCCCACCATTTCTCCTTTCAAGATCTTTTTGACCTGAACCAGATTCGACTTCCATTCTAAAACCGGTTCCAGTTCGGGTATCTCGTCTTCACCGGGAGCGTACCCGTATAAACAAACACCGGGGCGGACGGCATCGTAATATAGATCCTCCTCTCCATAATAAAAGATCGCGCCACTGTTGGCAGTGTGTGTCATGAGCGCATCAGGAAATTCTGCCCGAATACTTCGAAACGTACTCAGTTGTTCTTTAACTCTTGGATGATCTTT
>JAASTO010000104.1 GCA_021767245.1 Balneolaceae bacterium | reverse complement strand
GGATGAGGAGCCAGCTGGTGGAAGTAGTTTAGAAATACATCCAGGCCAAAGTTGTGCAAGGCTGAACCAAAGAAAACGGGTGTCACTTTACCGGAGGCATAAGCAGTGCGATCCATGTTCTCATACATATCATCGATCAGCATAACTTCCTCTTCGAAAGCAGCTTTTTCAGTATCAGACATAGTGGACCTTTCAAGCGCATCTTCCAGATCGAGCACTTCCGTTACGGCTTTTTTGGCCCCGTGATCGGTTTTCTCATACATGTGAACTTTCTTTTCGATCACGTCGTAGATGCCCTGAAACTTTTGCCCATAGCCCATTGGCCAGCTGGCCGGAACAGCTTCAATACCAAGTTTATTCTCTACATTACTCAACACTTCCAAGGGCTCCATACCGGGGCGGTCACACTTATTTACAAAAGTGATAACCGGAACTTCTCTAAGCTTACAAACCTCAAATAACTTTTCGGTCTGCTCCTCAACTCCCTTGGCAACGTCAATCACCATGAGGCCGCTATCGGCAGCTACCAGGGTTCGGAGGGTGTCTTCAGAAAAGTCCTTGTGACCCGGGGTATCCAGGAGATTGTACTTGATGCCGTCTTTCTCAAAACGGAGAACGGAGGAGGTTACCGAGATCCCACGCTCCTGCTCGATCGACATCCAGTCGGAGGCGGCGTGACGACTTGCTTTTCGGGCCCGGATAGATCCGGCCTCGTGAAGGGCCCCACCATACAGCAATAGCTTTTCAGTGAGGGTGGTCTTACCCGCATCCGGGTGGGATATAATGGCGAAGGTGCGTCGTTTTTTCGCCTCTTTAGTAATGTCAGTTTCGGCAGTGGCCGTGCTCATAGTGTCTCGTTCAGCTTGATTGAAGCCTTAAAGATACGGCCTTTTGGTTGAAGTTTGTAGTGGAGAGTGAGGAGTAATAAAGTGATGAAGTGAGATATTTCAACTTGGGTGGTTAATTTCCAAGAACCCTTAGTTAATACTGGGACAAGGTTATTGGAAACGAAGCTTAAGAATTAGAAATCATGTTTCTTTAGTTAATTCTGAAATTGCAGCTACAAAATGTTGAAAACTCGTGGAGCGATTTCTTATGATATTCATATGGTGTGGGATTTCTCTTGAGGCGAAGCTTTTTTTAAATCCATCTATCAACCTTTCCATTTCAGGAGCTCCAAAAATATTGTCAGGATTACGATATTTAGCTTTATTCTCTAAGGTAGATGCTTTAGTTCGTGGAAAAACAGCCTCTATAGCTTCCATATCACCAAAATACCAAGACTCTAATTCTCTACATACAATTCTGACCTTAAACTCTATTTGATCATTGTTCTCTAAAATTGTATTAGTGATTTCATTTTTTAATTCAACGCAATCATTTGAATCTTGATCGTGAAGAATTAAAAGCTTAACAGGCCATACGTAATTTTTGTATCCATTAACTTTATTAGGAATAGAACTCATCAAATCACTCTTGCCTTCAAATGGTCGAATAAAGCAATTCTGATCTACTTCATAACCCTGCGATAAAATTCTTGGCAAGATAACTCTTAAAAAAGAGTCCATTGAAGGTTCTTCTACAAGTATCTCTAAATATTCTTCGATCATCTTGGACTGCTTCCCGAAAAGTAATTTTGTTTCCAGAGATAACCCAACTTATCTCCTTGTTTGTACTGTATCGAAATGAATTGATTATCTTGAGCTCTTTTAATGCTCGTATATCCCTTTTCTTTTACCAACCAAAATACTTCTTCTATCTTTGCTCCATTCAATAAATCTGGAGAATGTGAAGTAACAAATACTTGTCCTCCTCTTTTAGAATATTCACGGAATTCTTCTGTAAGTTCATTTAATAGTGTAGGATAAAGTTGGTTTTCAGGTTCCTCAATACATAATAAAGGATGAGGGTGGGGATCATACAGGAGAATTAAATATGCAAACATTTTTATTGTACCGTCTGATACGTAACGAGCAATAAAAGGATCTTTAAATGATCCATCCTGAAATTTTAATACTATTCTTCCATCAACAGTAGTTTCAGCATCTACTTTATTTATACCAGGCACTCTCTCCTGCATTTTTTCCAAAATAGTCTGAAATAAATCATAATGATTTTCATAAATATATTGCGCTACTAATGCTAAGTTTTCTCCTGTTGGCGATAGGTGTTCAGCATATCCTGCATCTTGTGTGGCTCTAGCTTCTGAGATATGGAAATCTGATACATGCCAATTTTCAATAAAATTCCTAAAAGCGTTAGCCGCTTTAAATCTTTCAAATTGCCCCAAACCTTTAATGGCCAAAATATCAGAAGAGCCAAGTTTCTGTTCTTCTCTATCTAATTCTTCATCGGGCTTGTCAAAATCTTCCTCATTAGTAATTGCGAAACCGCTACCTTCAGAGAAATCCAAAAAATGATACGGTGAGCCATAAGAACCTCTTTTATAGCGCAATATTTCTCGCTCTATAAATGGTTTCCCTTCTTTTTTTCCAATTTTTAAGTGATAAGTAACTAACCGGTTTTTCCCAGCTATATTCAATCGGAATTGTAATTCAATAATAATAAAACCACTCTGCCCTCTACTTATGACTTCATCAAACCCCCCCCTTTTATTCAGAGCTTGTTTAATGTTATGATTAAGAGAGTCGCTCAGAAAACCAAAAACATCAAATAATGTCGATTTACCTGTCCCATTAGCTCCAACAAAAATACCAAGATTAGGTAAATCTTTTAGCTCAAGACTCTTAAAGGATTTAAAATTTTCAATTTTTATACTTTCAATTCTCATGGAAATCAATTTATAAAGAATATAAGGTGAGTCTACTCCAACTCCCAAATTCCACTTTTTTTTGCTGCAATTTCAAAATCTTCAGACAGATCAATCTCCTCGCCTGAAATCACATCAACCCCAATCTCAAATTCATCAAGTATCTCAGCGAAACGATCTCTGTCAAACGAAACAGCGTCCTCATTGGCATTCATGGCGACCATGATGGTTTGTTCATCATGGACCCGGAAGTAAACATAGGTGTTGTTTTCCGGAATGAAATGCACCAGTTCGCCTTCATGGGGTGCAACGGCATCTTTTCGCCATTGGGTTAACTGAGTGATGTAATCGTGGATCTCATTTTCTTTCTCAGTTCGACCTTCTTCGGTAAATACACTACGATCATCATCGGGCCAGCCACCGGGCATGGTTTGTCGCCAGGCTTCGTCATCACCCCCACGGTTTTCGTGAGCCATCATCAACTCAGTTCCATAATAGACCTGAGGTATTCCGCGAGTGGTCATCAGAAAAGCATAGGCCATTTTGAAGTGATCCTCATCTTTACCGATATGCTCGAAATACCGGCTCATGTCGTGGTTATCCAGAAAGATCACGTTCCCCATTGGATCCGAATAAAGAAAATCCTGTGACAACATGTAGTACAATTTACTCAGTCCGGTTTCCCAGCCAAAGTCTTCATTAAAAGCTTCTCTGATGGCAAATGCGAACTGGAAATCCGTCAGGCTTGGAAGATGTGACTGATAACCATCATCAATGCCTTCTTGATCAAACTGCCAGAAAGCTTCGGCCGGTACATTCTCAACCCAGGCTTCCCCAACGATATTAAAGTTGGGGTAGGCAGCGAGGACTTCTTTGGCCCAACGAGCCATGTAATCTTTGTCAGGATAAACATAGGTATCCATGCGAATACCGTCGATCCCCGAGTATTCGATCCACCACAAAGTATTTTGAATGAGGTAATCAGCTAACAGATCATTGTCTTGATTCAAGTCAGGCATTTCAGGGACGAACCAGCCATCCGTAAGTTTGGTGGAGTCGTAAATGGAAGCATAGGGATCAGAAGCCACAACTCCTCTATAATTGGTTTGCCCAACCTCTTGATAATCAAATACCCAATCTTTAGTTGGCAGATCTTTCATCCACCAGTGTTTATCTCCGATATGATTGTGGATCATGTCCATGATGACCTTCATGCCGCGATCCTGAACTTTAGAGACCAGTTCTTTATACAATTCATTGGAGCCGTAGCGGCGGTCAACTTTATATAGATCAGTGGCCGCATATCCATGATAAGCACCGTACTCAGGACTCATGTCATTTTCGAACATGGGAGTAAACCAGATGGCGGTCATGCCCAGATCCTGAATGTAATCCAGATTATCGATCACGCCCTGAATATCACCACCTTGCCTACGTTGCGGATCGGAGCGATCGGCTGATTCAAGCATGCCCTCTATGGAATCATTGGATAGATCGCCGTTGGCAAAACGGTCGGGCATCATCAGGTAGATCACATCAGAAGGATCAAATCCCTGATTTCGGCCCTCAGTTGATTCCCGGGTTTTTAGCTCATAATCAAATACAATTTCTTTGTTATGATGGGTGAGCACGATCTCCATTTCACCGGCTTCAGCTTCATCCGAAATGTCAAAATAAATGAATAAATAGTTGGGTGAATCAACGGCATACTGCTTGGTGATCTTTACGCCAGGGTAGTCGGTTGAAGCCCGATAGAGCCCAAGGTCGTCTCCATAAAGTTGCAGCTGTAACTCTATTACCGGCATTTCAGTCCACCAAAAGGGTGGATCAATGACCTGAATTTGATCCGGTAGCTGAGCTTTTAGAGTGGTTGTTAAAAGAAAAAGTGTAAAAGTAAGAGAGAGTAATTTCTTCATGAGTGAGTTTAGTTTTATTCATTGAATGAATGATAAAGATCACTGAAGACTTTTTCTCGTGTAAATGCTTACATAGCCCATAACATACAGAAGCAATAAGGTTATTTCACTTTGTTCATGTAATCGATCACCAGGTTACTCATAGCCCGGACACCCAGCTTCATGGCACTTTCATCCACATAAAAATCGGGAGTGTGATGTCCGCCGGATTCCACATCAGGAGACTTTCCACCCAGGAAGAAATACAGCCCTGGAACCTCTTCCTGAAAGAAAGAGAAATCCTCTGCTCCGGTAACTGCATCCATGATCCGGGCATTTCCGTTAGTCACTTCATCCAAGGTTGGAGCCATCATGGTAGTTAATTCCGGGTCGTTATAGGTAATCGGATATCCGTCATAGATAGTTAGCTCTGCAGTAGCTCCGTTACTTTCAGCCGTGTTTTGGACGATTGTCTCCAATCGCTTGAAAATAAGCTGACGCATATCTTCATCTAAAGCGCGGATGGTTCCTTCCATACTGACGGACTCAGGGATGATGTTATGGCGAACTCCTCCCTCAATTTTGCCAAAGGTTACCACGGCAGCCTGTTTGGTTAATGGCATGCTGCGGCTGACAATAGTCTGGGCGTTGTTAATGATCTGTGCTGCGGTAACGATCGGATCAATACCCGCCCATGGGGCAGATCCGTGCGCCTGTTTTCCCTTAATCTCCACACTGAAACTGTTAACACTTGCCATGATGCCTTCTGACCGGTAACCAATGGTGCCAACCGGGGTACTATCCCAGATATGAAGGCCAAAGATGGCATCCACATCAGGATTTTCAAGCACTCCTTCTTTGACCATCAATTTCGCCCCTCCCTCTTCACCAATGGGGGCTCCTTCCTCTGCCGGTTGAAAGATGAATTTGACTGTTCCTTTGATCTCACCCTTCATATCTGTTAAGATCTTAGCCACTCCCATCAAAATAGCAATATGGGTGTCGTGGCCACAGGCATGCATCACCCCAAGCTCTTTTCCCTGATAGGTTCCGGTAGCGACGGATTTAAAGGGGAGGTCGTTGCGTTCTGTAACAGGCAGACCATCAATATCGGCACGCAAACCGATCACGGGGCCCGGTTTGCCTCCCTCTAAAATTGCAACTACCCCGGTGTGAGCTACCTCGGTTTCTACTTCCAACCCCAGCTCATTCAGATACTCTGCGATATAAGCAGCCGTTTCAAATTCACGATTAGAGAGCTCCGGGTTTTCGTGAAAATGCCGGCGCCATTCTATGACCTGTTCCTCAATGTCATCCGCCTTTTGGTCAATGATCTGTTTAAGGTCCTGGGCGAAAGTGGATACTGAGATAAAGGAAATCAGGAGTAGAAGTAAGCTTTTTTTCATAGAAGGAGAGTAAAATTGCAGTTTAGGGATAGTAAGTAATCAGCCTGCAAATTGAAAATAGCCTGTGGAAATGAAATAGGTCTGCTATAAATGAAAGATCTCATCCAGTTCAAAGATGTGGTATCCCGGCGGACATTTATGCAGCGAATTGATCATACCCTGAGCCACGATACTTCCGGATATAGGGCGATATTTCTTCAAGCCCGGAATTTTGGTCATAAATGACAAGAAAAAGAGTCCAATGGATTCGCCCGGTCTGCTTTCATTTCGGTCACCGGAAAGAATAGATGGCCTCATGATAGTGATCACTTCAAAAGGGAGTGCTTTAACATCGTCATCCAGTTCACCTTTGAGGCGAGAATAGAAAACCCGTGATCGGTGATTAGCACCTGCCGAAGAAATCAGCGAATACCTTTTCACTCCATTATCAGCGGCGGCCTTTGCAACTTCGTATTGATAGGTATAATCAACTGCGTACTGTGATTCTTCGTTACCGGCTTTTTTTATGGTGGTTCCCAAAGCTGAATAAAGTTCATCACCGGTGATCAAGTGTTGCCATTCATGAATGTTATCAAAATCGATAATGTGTTCTTCCAATTTGGGATGCTGAATACCGGTACTGCGTTTATGGAAGACCTTAACCTTACGATAACGACCATCTTCTAAAAGGAGGTTTAAAACTTCTGAGCCGACAAGCCCTGTGGCTCCTATGAGTACTGCACTTTTATTCAATTCCTGCGTTTCCATCTACGGCGTTCAAACCATCCCATTTCCTGGGTTATAACATCATTTGGGTGGATGGCCAGATATGGTTTATCATTTTGTAGTTCAACAAACTTTTCACTTCCTGTCCTGAATAAAGGGGTAACATAACTCCAGTATTCGACTTCATCATTGCCTTTTTCATAATCCGGATTTCTGTAGTTGATCATCAAACGAAACTGAGGTTTATCAGTACCCTCACGTGGAACTACTTTAGCTATCGGTTCACCGGCGTATACTTCATCACCCTCAGTCACCGTAATAGTTCCTTTTTTCAAATGCCTATAACTTGCAAAAGTACAGTCATCATGAACGACTTGTACGTAATTGTAGTCACTGGTGAAGTATTTATCCAGATTACTGTCATCGTGAATATCAACAACCTTGACTACGGTACCTTTGCGAGTAGCATAAACATTATCACCATTCTCTGAAGAAAAGGTTAGGGAATAAAAATCTTCAGGTGACTCTTTATCTACTAATTCACCAATGTAATAGAGGTTTCGGACCTCAGTTTGCCTTCCTTCAGCAACCGGTAAAAGATATTCGATGTCATTGCTTGGTTCAGTATCAAGGCACCCTCGATTTATACTGTAACGGTATCCGTAGCCAATACCTCCATCACTTAATCCGGTTTTTTCAAGCCTACCAATGCGTGCCCTTCCGGGTTTTACAGTTTTGAGTACAGGATTTGGAGATGGTGGTAAACTATTTCTGATATTGTAAAACTCAACGCTGACTACATATGGTGTGTAGCCTTTATTATCAGCGTAGAAGGTTGGTTCTCCATCCTTATTACGCTCAACAGAAATTGTGACATCCATGGTGGCGCGTTGTGCAAAACCAGAGGTCGAAAAAAGGATTATTAAGAATGATGTTGATAATAGTTTATTGATCGTACCCACAGAAAAACAGTTTAATTAATGATTTATAACACCAATAAACTCAGAAATATTTAAAAAAACTAATTGAAATAAGTTTAATCCAAAGCCTCCAGTACTCGTTTAACCACCCCATCCATAGCATCACTTTCGATCCAGCGAGCCACTATAACGAGGTCATTTTCCTGATCTACGTACACCATATTAACTCCGGAGCCAAGATGGAAGAATGCTGAAGTTGGGGCGCTCGGCAACCGATCTTTATTGACATTCAAAAACCAGTTCATGAAACCGTAATTGGTGTTGGCTTCGGTGGGGGTTTGAGCCATTTTATTCCATTCCTCAGAAATGATCTGCTGGTCTTTCCATTTTCCATTTCTTAGAGTTAGCAAGCCAAAACGAGCCTGGTCGCGGGCACTGATGAACATGCCTCCGCCCCAGTGACCCCCACCGCTCACGGCCTGCATTTGCTGACCATCAATGATCACCCATGAATTCTCATACCCCATCCATCTCCAGGTTGGGGAGGCCCCGATCTTATCCATTACTTCTTCACGAAGCACTTTGGGAAGCGGCTCGCGTAAAACATTCATGGCAGCCAAAGCCAGAACATTGACTCTGACATCATTGTATTCCCATTCGGTACCCGGTTCGTGCCGTTCGCGGGTCATCCATTCAGAACGGTCACCGGATGGTCGGTCGGCCCAGTCTGGTTTTCCCCACAAGGTTCCTTCCCAATCAGAAGTCTGCCGAAGCAGGTGATTCCAGGTGATCTTGGAGTTATGTTCTCCCTTGAAGGGCTCAAAAACTTTAGGTTCTTTATAAGTATCTGCCTTGTTTTGATTGTTATCCCATTCCATAAGGTAGATGGGAGCCATATATGGATCCACTTTATCATTCACATCCCGGATCAGCCCGCGATCATAGGCAACCCCAATGGTAGTTGTAAGGAAACTTTTGGTCACACTGTG
>JAASTO010000103.1 GCA_021767245.1 Balneolaceae bacterium | reverse complement strand
TTTGTATCCTGCGACTGATCTCCGGTAATGGTGATATTCAGGCTTTCGGGAAACTGGGTTTCCTGCAGTTCCTGTATGATAGCCATACTGGCTTCAGAGGTTTCAATGAGGTTACCGCCGCTTTTCTTCTTAACATTGATGGTAATGACCGGCTCACCATTCAGGCTGGCGTAACTTTCCCGGTCGGCAAAGTCATCTTCAATAGATGCAATATCTTTCAGGTAGACTTCCTCACCTTGTGAGTTGGTAATAATTAGTTCTTCAAGATCTTTGGCCTCCTCGATCTCTCCATCAACCCTAACAGAGCGCTCCATAGATCCGATCTCAAGTTGACCGGCAGAAATGGTCATATTCTTATTCTGTACAGCCGTTCGGATATCGTTAAAAGATAAACCAACGGCCATCATTTTATGAAGGTCGACGTTGATCTGGATCTCTCTTTCCAGTGCTCCGATGATCTCGGCTTCATTAACATCAGAGATGCTTTCGATGCGATCCTGAATTTCATCCGCAAATTTTTTGAGTTCAACCAGGTCAAAATTACCTGACAGGTTGATGTTGAGTATGGGCTGATCATCCAGGTTGAAGTCGTTGACCTGCGGTTCCTGGGTTAGCTGAGTTGGGAGCTCAGTGCGTGCCTTCTCAACTGCATCGTTCACTTCCTGCTGGGCTACCAGTTTGTCCTTTTCGGTAGTGAATTCAATGGTGATAATGGAAGTAGCCTGTTTTGATACACTGCTGATCTTATCGATGCCATCGATTCCCTGTAATTCTTCCTCAATGGGCCGTGTGATAACGTTTTCAATATCTGCCGGTGAGGCTCCTGCATAGATCGTTACCACATTGAAAATGGGTATTTCTACCTCAGGAAAGGATTCTTTGGGAAGGGTGATGTAAGAATACACACCGATAATGGTGATCAAAACCGTAAGCAGGTAAACCGTTGTTCGGTTGTTGATCGAAAGACTTGAGATCTTAAATTCTTTGAAATTCATCTTCTGTTACTCAGTTCTGATCTGTTAATTTTCTTGAATTGAAATGGCTGATCCGTCCGTTAGGTTTGCATATCCGGATGTGATCAACAGGTCTCCGGTTTGCAGACCACCGGTAACCACCAGGGTGTTGCCGTAGTTTAGTCCGGTTGTCACTTCCTTATTTTTAGCGATCCAACCATTTTCCGTCTGCTCAGCAACAAATACATATCGGATATCATTAGCCTGTTGTACGGTGTTGACCGGTACCACGATCTGTTCTTCCAGTTTGGTGTCGTTGATACTTACGCGAGCCATCATATTTGGCCTGATTCCCTCAACGCCACCCGGAAGGTAGATCTCTACCCCAAAAGTCCTGTTAGAAGGATTGATGGCTTTACTCACTACATCCAGCTGTTTCTTAACGGATGAGTTCAGGCTTGGAAAGGTGATCTCAACGCTGTCAGTTTCATTGACGCGTGTAATGTAGGCTTCCGACACTTCAGTGGTCACTTTCAGGGCATCAGAATTTGAGATCTGAAAAACCGGAAGAGTAGGACCTACGGTTTCACCAACTTTAAGATCAACACGATCTACGGTGCCGGAAATGGTAGCACGGATGGTATAATACTCATATTGCTCTTTCAGGCTGGCAAGCTGGCTTTGCGCTGACTCATACTGAGTTTTGGCTTGCAGGAATTCTACTTCTGAACCAATATTTTGCTCACGAAGATTTTGCTGGCGTTCAAATAATGTTTTTGCCAGTTCCAGCTGAGTTTCGGCCTGGTTCAGTTGGTTACGCGTGATCTCTCCGTCAAGTTTGGCAAGGATGTCACCTTTGTTTACTTGTTGCCCGGCACGGACAAGGATCTCTTCAACTGTAGCTGAAGTTTTAGGCGTGATCATAATAGTTTTGTCAGACTCGACATCACCCTGAACATTGATGAAATGCTTAAAGGTGGATGGCTGGATCTTACTTACATAAACAGGTGTGCTTCGGCGATTCTCATCCTCACCGTTTTCCTGACCGCCATTGCCACAAGCTGTGACGAATAATAGTAATGCTAAAACCGATAATTGAAATTTCATGCTTAATGTGTTCATATTATTTGAGTTCAATTGTTTCTTTAATGTCTTGAATATCCTGCCCTACAAATGGGACTTCACCGATTGCCTGATCATACTGCGCTTTGGCCGACAGGTAACCTGAAACCATTTGTGCATAGTTGATCTCTGCCTGCCGGAGTTGCAGTTCAGCGTCGGTTACTTCCTGCTGAGACCCAACACCATTTCGATATCGGATCAGTGACCTTTCGTACCCGAGTTCGGCTTGTTTGAGGGCTTTCATCAAAGCGTCACTGGTTTTTAAAGCTTGTCTGACTCCTTGTTTAGCGTTATAGATCTCTTTGTTGGCTGTTTGTTCAGCTTGATACATTTGTAACTCGGTATCCTTGATTTGGATCTTGGATCGTTGAATGGCTGCATCTCGGCTAAATCCCTGAAAGATGGGAAGTTGAATGCCAAGTGTCAGGGTTTGTGATCTGGCACGGGTCTGCTCGGTTCCAAAGAATACCGGTTTCCCTCTTTGTGAGGCGGTCCAGTTTAATCCGTAGTTGGCAAAAACAGTTGGGAGATAAGCACTTCGTTGTGCATCAAGCTGTTTTCCCTGTAATTGTTTTTGTATGTCCAGCACTCTGAGGTCTCCGCGTAATTCAAAAGCTTGTTCAATTTCTGCAGAGTCTGTGGAGAGGACAAGGGGAGTCATCGAATCAACTTCGTGCAGCTCTTTGTTTTCTGGATCAGCCACACTATTCTCGTCGATCTTATAATCACTCAGGTTCCCTTTTATATCTATGGAAAGTTGAACGGGAAGTCCCATAACATCCAGTAAGTTTCGTAGTGCTTCATCAACTGCGAACTCTGCTTGTGTTAGTTGGGGCTCCAGGTTGCTTAGCTGAACTTCGAGTTGCAGGATGGCATAATCATCTGTAAAACCTTGTTCAAATAATTTCCGTGTATCCTCAAGATTTTCTTTGATACGGTTGATCTGGGTTTTTACCAGGCGAAGTTGCTCTTTGGCTGCTAATGCCTGATAGTAGGTCACTCTTGTCTGTGTAACGATACCCTGAGCTGTTGCACGCATCCCTTCAGATTGTGCTGCTTTATAGAGTTCCGAACTGCTGATACCGACAAATGCCTGACCGCTGAATATAGTTTGTGATACGGTAAATCCACCCTGCCAATTGTTATCGGTTCCAAAAGCAACGGGAATCAAGTCATCCGGATTGGCATTGGGGTCGAAGATGATAGCCGGAATAAAGTTAACGGGTACTTCCAGGTTTCGGGTGTAATTGGCCGAAGCTGAAACTTCCGGCATTACGCTACTCCAGGCATTTCTAACCTGCTGATCTGCATCTCTGACAGAGAGCAGCGATCGTTTCATTTGTGTATTATTAGCCAGGGAGATCTGAATGGCTTGCTTGAGGTCTAAAGTTTGGGTTTGGCTCACTTCAAAATCAGAGGCATCCTGGGCCTGTGAATAGATGGTGAATCCAAGACTAAAAATCAGAATGAAGATCCCGGTTAAAAAACCGAAGGTGTTTCTGCTTTGTATCATGTCAATAATTCGATGGTTTAGTAAAGGCGTTTTTGATTTAATGGTGGTCATGGCTTTTCAACATGATTGAGATGGATGTTCAAAAATTGATCCATGAGTTCACCAAGGGTTAAATTCTGTTCTTTAAAGATCTTGACACCCATATTCTTATTATCAAGAATGTAAAATTGAAGCAATCCGCGCATCTGAAAGCCGATCTGAAGGGCTAGTAACTTAGGGTCAAGCTTGGTCGTTATACTGCCATCCTGAACTCCGATCTGTATAGCTTTGACCATAAGCATATTCACATCATTTTCAATATTCAGGCATTTTTCAGCAATCGACGACTGCTGATCACTGTCTGAAGATTCTGAGCCTCGATACAACATTATGGCCTTTGTGAAAGTGATATTCTTTTGGATCATATCCAGAAATGAGGAAGTCATTTCCTTTACCAACAGGGCTCCGGGCTTATCCTGCTGAAGAACAGTCAGGAAATCCTGATGTAGTGATTGTAAGGCTCTTTTCTTTATAGCTTGGTACAGGCTGGATTTGTCTTTATAATAGAGATAAAGCGTACCCTTACTGAGCTCAGCCTTTTCAGCTATCTCATCCATAGTGGTTTTCTCAAATCCTTGCTGACCTGTAAGCTCTATCGCAGCGCTGAGTATTTGATCTCTGCGGCGATTTTTCTCGCGCTCTTTTCGTTCTTTAATTCCCATTTATTGACTGATAGTCATTAACTGCTTTGGCTAAAATATCTTCTTGTGAATAGTTGCACGATTGACAAAACGAAAATTACGAAGAATAGTTTCAAGAATTCCAATCCTTCTCAAAAATAATGTTCAGCTAAGGTTAATTCTATCAGAATAGGGTTCAGAAAGGAAATTAAGACTGAAAAAGCGCTTTCAGTAAAAGTGTGAATGAATAATATTTGATGCGTTTAAATTGAATTAATAGAAATTTAATTGAACGATGAGTCATTTTTTGTGCGAGAATTTAATTAACTGTTGACCTGAATCGAAAAGTGCAGCCGTAAAGCCGCTAAATTCTGAATTAAATTCAGATTAATCGAACAGCCAATGGATATTCCTATTCAGTGCTTCACTCGAATAATTACTTAAAGATCAGTTTAGCCATTTCCCTCTTTTAGGCTTATATTTTCTGCCCACTTACTCACTCATAAAAACAATTTTAAATAAGGGAAATTAATTATGTCACTTGGAATTAATAGTATCGAAGAACTTCTGGGAGATGAAGCTTCCGATCTTTTAGAACATAAATGTGAAACCATCAGCAAGGACCGCCTGATCAAGCCATCCGCTTCATACGTTGATGAAGTATGGTATCACTCAGATAGAAATAACAGGGTACTTCAAAACCTTCAGCGGTTACTTAACAACGGTCGTCTGGGTGGAACCGGTTATCTGTCTATTCTGCCTGTGGATCAGGGAATAGAGCACTCAGCGGGTGCCTCATTCGCCAAGAATCCGGATTATTTTGATCCTGATCATATTGTTAACCTTGCCATGGAAGCCGGTTGTAATGCAGTGGCATCTACTTTTGGTGCATTGGCTTCTGTTTCAAGAAAATATGCCCATAAGATTCCTTTTGTGGTAAAAATTAACCATAATGAGTTGCTCACCTACCCAAACAACTACGATCAGATCATGTTTGGAACCATCGATCAGGCTTATGATATGGGAGCCGCAGCTGTTGGAGCAACGATCTATTTCGGTTCTGAAGAATCAAACCGTCAGATCCAGGAAGTGGCTCAGGCATTTGCTTATGCCCATGAATTAGGTATGGCAACTATTCTTTGGTGCTACACCAGAAATAATGCCTTTAAAGTAGATGGTGTTGATTATCACAGCTCTGCTGATCTAACCGGTCAGGCTAACCATATTGGTACAACTTTAGGTGCTGATATTGTTAAGCAAAAGCAGCCAACCAACAACGGTGGTTACAAAGCTCTTAATTCCGGCGATTCCAGCTATGGTAAGCTTGATGAGCGTATTTATACCGAACTTTCTTCAGATCACCCGATTGATCTGACCCGTTATCAGGTAGCTAACAGTTTTATGGGCCGCGCAGGTCTGATAAACTCAGGCGGAGCGTCCGGTACAAATGATTTTGCCGATGCGGTTAAAACGGCTATCATCAATAAAAGAGCCGGTGGTATGGGACTCATAAGTGGTCGTAAAGCATTTCAAAGACCGCTTGGTGAAGGTGTGAAACTTCTGAATATGATTCAGGATGTGTATCTGAACGACGATATCACACTGGCATAAGAAAGCCTCAATTTTTATTAAGCCTTGCAGGTTACCTGCAAGGCTTTTTTTATCTTTTTCAAAAGTTCATCCCTGTTGAGTTCTGAGCATAAACATATTAGGCAGCCACAATCTTTGTTTTCAAGGAAGTATCTGATCATCTCAGTAATGCTTAGCCTTGTAACCATGGGAGCGGTCATTTATTGGACCTATACTCCCGGTGTCCTGAAACACCTTGCCCCAAAGCGACTGCCCGGATTAGGGATCGCATTGGTTGTTTCTTTGTTGAGAGTGTGGTTTAGTGCGGCAAAGATCCGTTTTCTGGCGGATAAAAAACTTAGCTGGATGGCATCCGTAAGGGTCGTGTTAGCCTGGGACTTCACTTCGGCAGTCACCCCATCAACTATTGGAGGTGCGCCAATGGCAACCTATGCTATGACAAAGGAGGGACTTAAGCTTGGTGATTCCGGCGCTATCATTCTCTACGGAGTTTTACTGGATCAGATCTGGTTTGCCATGGCCATACCGATCTTACTGTTTGCCGGTATATTCTATGAGGTGGTTCCGGCTGAAATTGGATTAGTTGGTGATGTTTCCATGGGGCTTTTATATGTTGGCTTACTAAGCTATGCAAGTGTATTAGCTTATGGTGTTTTGGTTAACCCTGCTGCCATCAAGAAAGTGGTCAAGTTTGTGTTTAAACTGCCTATCCTTCGAAGAATGGGAGATAAGATCGAGATAGAGGCCGAGAACCTCGAAGAGTATGCGCATCAGTTACGCAGAAAACCATTCAGTTTTTTGGTGAAAGCATTCACTTTGTCAACGATGTCGTGGCTGATGCGTATTGCATTACCGACCATTGTGGTATTGAGTCTCTTACCTGCTCCTGAGGTTCTTTCGGTGCTGAGAAGTCTGGCAATGAATCTTGCCTTCCTGGTCGTTCCAACACCCGGCGGCAGTGGGGGAGTGGAAGGACTCTTTGTACTCTTTCAGGGACCATTGATTTCCCGTGAAGGATTTATCGGATTGGCTGTATTCCTCTGGCGAATCATCAGTTACTATATAAGTATCGGTTTGGGTATAATGGCAACCACCTGGTATGTAAATCAAAAGGTTGTGGAAATAAAGAAAGACTAAGATGGCTAAGACCAAAACTCAGTTTGAGTGTTCTAATTGTGGATACATTTCACCAAAATGGAATGGCAGTTGCCCATCGTGTAATGAATGGAATACCTTTGTTGAAAAAACAGTCTCAAAGAACAAGTCATCGTCCAATCATAAAGCCAAGTTAGAGGGACTCGAATCAACTGCTGAGCCAAAGAGGCTACAGGATGTTGAAACCTCTGAAAAGACCCGGTTCAAGAGTAACATCAGTGAACTGGATAGAGTGTTGGGTGGTGGTTTTTTACCAGGATCATACGTACTCATTGGGGGTGAACCGGGAGTCGGAAAAAGTACGTTGACCCTTCAGATCGCAAAGGCTAATCCTAAAATGACTATTTTATACTGTGCAGGTGAGGAATCAGCCGGACAGATCAAGCAGCGAGCTGCCCGCCTGGGAGTTGAGTCAGAGAATCTGTTGATCTACAACGAAACGCAGGTTGATAACATCATTGCTGAAGCTCAGAAAATGAAGCCAGATCTGCTGATCGTGGATTCCATTCAAACGGTCTATCGAACGGAATTATCGAGTATGCCCGGCAGCATTCAGCAGGTGAAGGAATGTGCAGCCTTATTTCAGCAGTTAGCTAAAAAGAAGAATATCACCACACTCGTTATAGGACACGTGACCAAAGAAGGGGATATTGCAGGTCCCAGGGTGTTGGAACATATGGTAGATACAGTACTGCAGTTCGAAGGGGATAAACAGTACACATATCGTTTACTCAGAAGTCTTAAAAACCGATTTGGTGCTGCACAGGAAGTTGGGGTTTTTGAGATGAAATCAGATGGGTTGAGCGAGGTATCAAATCCTTCAGAATTATTCATCTCAGATAAAACGGCCGGTGTGAGTGGAAATGCGGTAGTTTGTACCATGGAAGGCACACGTCCGCTTTTGATCGAGGTTCAGGCGTTGGTTACACCCTCAGCTTATGGTTCACCACAAAGAACAGCGAATGGATTTGACCGTAACCGGCTTCTTTTATTATTAGCCGTTCTGGAAAAAAGGGTTGGGAAGAACTTTTCGAATCATGATGTGTATCTGAATATAGCAGGAGGATTTCGATTAAATGATCCTGCCGGTGACCTTGGGGTATGTTGTGCTTTGGTGTCGAGCCTTATGGATGAAGCAGTTGCTCAGAAGATGGCTTTTGTGGGAGAGGTAGGACTTGGAGGAGAAGTTAGAACGGTTCCGCACCTGGAACAACGGATCAAAGAAGCTAAAAAACTGGGTTTCGAGGACCTGGTCTCACCTGATTCCAAACAAAAAGATGGCATCAGATACTTACATCAGGCCATAAAAAAAGCCCTCGGGTAAAACCGGAGGGCTTGAATTCGTTACACTTCGTTTAGAAGTTGTCGCGATTGCGACGTCGTTGTTCTCGCTTGGCTTTTTTCAAAGCTTCGCGTCGCTCAACTGACGGCTTCGTATACTGCTGACGATCTTTGTATTCGTTGAGAACACGTGATCGAGTTACCAGTTTCTTGAAGCGGTTTATTGCGCGATCAACACTTTCGTTGTCTTTTACTTCGACTCCTAACATGAAGTATCACATCCTTTCATTTGATTTTTAGTTCCCATGATTGGGAGCATTAAATATACAAAGTCTTTAGGTGTTTTAAAACATGTGGTTGATCAGGCTGGAATGGGCCAGGTACAGTCAATTTAGAACGAAAAGTGTTGCCTGATTTTTATCCTGATCTGTGTAGAACTTGCAACCATGTAGAACCTGCGAGCGTCCAACGGACCTCGCAGCGTTCGGGT
>JAASTO010000102.1 GCA_021767245.1 Balneolaceae bacterium | reverse complement strand
GTAGACTCATCACCTTTTTTATTTTTTTCCAACCAATGTACCATAGAAAAGGCTAACTCTACCGGAGGCCCTTCACAAGCAGTTTCTGCAACAGGCAGTCCCTCAGGAAGTTTATCGCTTTTACCTTGATGAAACAGATCTGAAGTAATGCCTATCGGTCCCCCCTTATATTTATGATGTAAATAATCTCTTAGGCGATTACCCAGAAAAATATCAGTAACACTATGTCCGTGCTCATTAAATCCTTCTATGGCATCATAGGCTAAGCGGTTTCCTAATGCAATAACTAAATAATCATACTGCATTTCTCGAATGGGATGTCCCGGCCTTTCATTAGGTTGATAAAATACGGTATTAACTTCGGGATCAATACTTTTTACATCAGCCTGTATAAAGGTACTCCCATCATCTTCCAAAAATGATATGAATTGATAATTCATATCTATTCCGGGGTTTTTGTTACTAAGTACCTGCATTGGAATATTTGGCACAAAAGTTAGCAGCGATTTACGGTCAATTATGGTTATTTTTGCCTTTTCTTTAACCGCTTCGTGAATATATCTTGCTGTGGTGAGCCCTGCGAAATTACAACCAAGAATAACGATATGTGGTTTTGCCATGATTTCTTCCTTTTAAATTTTCGGATAAACATCACATAATTAAATGAATCTCTCTTTTCTCCTATCCTGACATTATCATTTAAATTTACCTAAGGCAAATGATATTTATAAATCGTAGGACCCCACTTATATTTGCCTAAATTTTTAAACCTCTATAAATAATTACAACAAAAACTTCATCAGAATAAGTATCATTTAGTCATAAGTTATCGGTTCAGACGTATTCAAACGAAGAGAATTTGTAGTAACAAAAATGGAAGACAACATCATAGCTGCAATTGAAATCAATGGGGATAAAAAACCAGTAGCAGCCAACGGTAATCCAATAATATTATAAATTAAAGCCCAAAAAAAGTTTTGGTAAATGATCGTTTTAGTCCGCTTTGCCTGATCCAGTAAATTTTCCAATTGCATGATATCAGGATTGTAAAACACCATATCTGCTTCTACTTTGTTTTTATCAGATCCTTCAAACATTGCAATGGTACTATCGGCTTTTGCCATTGCCAAAAGATCATTTAAGCCATCTCCGATAAAAAGTACTTTATCATTTTCATTCTTTTTTTTCTCAACATATTCTGCCTTCTCGCGTGGACTCATGTTTCCAATGTAGGTCCATTTATCAGATACGATTTCAGTTTGAGGTTCCGGATCACCGGATATGACAGATACTTTATATCCCTTTGATGATAGATCCTGAAGTAGATTTCTCGCATCTTTTTTTAGTGGATGGTAGATCTCTATTTTTAAAACCATCACTTTGTCTACAAATAATCCAAACCAGTTCTTATCTAGAGATTCAGCTTCGGGATGTGCACGGTTCAGAAGCTCTACTTCGTATTTTCGTTCATTTTCATCAATCCAATCCCCTCTTACCCCAAGCCCGGACATTTTCTTAAAATGGGATAAGTGAAGTGGTTCAATCTGAAACTTTCTACCATATTCTCTTACAGCTTCAGCTATTGGATGTTCATCAACGGCTTCAATTCCCACCAATAACTTCAAAAGCGTCTGATCATCAAGATCTGACTTATCCATGATTTCTACATTATGTATAAGTGCCGCACCTGTTATGGTACCAGTTTTGTCAAAAACAATATGATTTACTTTAGCTAATTCTTCTATTGCCTTCGAGCCTGTTCTTAGCAAAATACCTTGATCATGCAGTGTTTTTTGAGTGATCCAAATAGCAGCAGGTGTAGCGATAGCGAAAGCACATGGACAACCAATGATTAAAACCGATAAAAAATGATTAATCGCAGAACTTGTTTCTCCCATCCAGAGATAATGAACCAATGTTAAAGCTGAGAGGATTAAAACCGTACCAAGCAAAAAACTTGCTGCTCTGCGAGAAATGTTTTCATATGTTGACAGTTGCTTTTTCTCCCATTCAAATTGTTCGAGATAATTTGAAAGGGATGATCGTGAATATGAAGACGTTAGTTGAATCTCCAAGTCATCATCCAATGCTATTGATCCTGCCATTATTTTATCGCCTCTTTTTTTCAGGATGGCAGTTGGTTCACCGGTCAAGTGTGCCTCTCTCACATAACCACGCTCTGAACTAAGAATACCGTCTGCCGGAATAACTTTTTCTGCTTCAGTTTTAACCTCATCACCTTCACTGAGATCTTCGGAACTTACTCTTTCCCACACCCCGCTTTTCTTCTTAACAAGCAATTTGGGAGCTTTGGGTTCCCATTTTTTGCTATAAGCCCCAATTTGATTTTTCAGATAGATATCAATCAACAAGCTTCCAATATAGAATACCAAGATCATGCCTGAGGTTTCAAAATAAGTAGCAGTTTCACCTCCTCGAAATACATTAATTACAGAGAGCAGATACGAGGAAAAAACCCCGATAAAAATCAGAGTCCCCAAACTGTATTGTTTAGTTTTAATCTCATCTATAATAACCAGCACTACTTCTTTGCCGAGTAGAAGTAAGATCACTGAATTCAAGGCAAGTGAAAACCAAATAAAAAATGAAGGGGTGTCTGAGTCAATATGCAGGGTTAAGCTGACAAACAGCAGCAACATGGCAAATACAGCTGCAATCACCCACCTAATTAACAACCCTTCGGGTAAATGAAATTGAGTTTCATCACTTATTTGTAGTCGATGTGCCATTGAACACCCATGGCAGCAAAAGGTTAGCTCCTCTTTTTCGGATGATCTTTTTGCCGGTAATCCACAATGCTCACAAGAAGTGATCTTTGGATATGGCTTGCCCAAAGTACTAGTTTAAAAATGTATCATTAAGCTCACCCACTTCCCATTGAGCTGTTCTATCCCCAAAAGTTTCTCGGTAACTTTTAACACTGTCTATCGGAACATCCGAGCTGTTATTGCCAAATGAATTTCGTACATATGTCATTACTGCTGCGACCTCTTTGTCTGAAATTTGTTCCCCCCATGCCGGCATATTTCCATTGTAACTAACCCCATTAATTTCAAGTTCTCCATATAAACCGTGGATTATGATCCCTGCAAATCGACTCACATTTCCGTTTACATAATCCGTATCAACCAATGTTGGAAAAGCACCTTCAACTCCCTCACCATTAGCTTGATGACAGGTTGAACACACCCGCCCATAAATATTCTCCCCCAACTCCATTTGAGTGAGTTCTACCTGCTCAATTTCAGCTTCACTTTCAGTTTGTGTTAAGTAAAGTTGATGAGGCTGGTAATTGAATTCACCAAAATAGAACCCTGCGTAAAAGAACCCGAATGCAAACGTTGTTAATATTATTGCATACAACCACCAAGGTCCTATTTCAGTCCCTTCTTCAGGCAAAGGTCTTTCTCTCAGCGCTGCCTGATGAATATCATAAATATCATCCTGCTCATTTTGCCTGCTATCATCAAATTCTTCTGTATTCTCTCTTCCCTTTTTTGCCATAGATCTACTCTTCAGTTCTGACCTGATTTAATGAAAGAAGATAATCGACCAAATATTCTGCCTCTTCTGTTGGTATTACCTTTTTACCCTGAATTGAAAAATCTCCGGGTAAATTGACCTCTTTTCTATTCGTGATTCTATTCTCATCAACTACTTCAAAAAGCCAGGGAAATGGGGGCATTATAGAACCGGGTGAGACGGATTCAGGTGCAAACAGATGTGTATAGTGCCAGTCTCTGCTTGGCTGCCTTTTACCAATATTTGCCAGATCAGGGCCTGTTCTCATTGTGCCAAGCACATGTGGTGTAAGACCCTTATAATCTTCTGGTAGAGATGCTACACCCCACCCCCGTTCAAAATCTGCACCAAATCCTTTTGGCCTGACTTGCTGTGTGTGACAATAAACACATCCCTCCCTAACGTATATTTTGTGTCCTTTTTTAATATTGGAAGGCACGTATTGTTCAGTGACCAATTCTTTATCTGCCAATATTTGTGGAACATAAACTAACCCTACCATAGACGATATGAATAACGCAACTGCTCCAAAAATTAATACTAAGTTATTCCCCATGATCTCAATCGCCAAAGTTTTGAGTTACAATTTTACTTTTTTCACTTGAGTCTCTTTTAATAATTTTAAAATAAGAGTAGGCAAATATTATGTGACCGGTTGTCAATAATATGGCCGCAACTGAGCGGGATTCAAGAAACGGTTTCATTTTTTCCACTATCTCCAAAAAGGGTATGTCCGGATCATTCATGAGAAATCCTTGCCATATTCCACCAATTTGTAAGGCTACTATATATAAAATGATCCCAACGGCACTCAGCCAAAAATGCCATTTTATCCGGCTTTTAGACTGCCATTCATTCCCGGTGATTCGGGGCATGATATAGTACATAGACCCAAAGAGTACCATCGTCACAAATGCATACATTCCAATATGAGCATGAGCTATCACATAGTGTGTAAAGTGAATTACCTCATTTACGTTTCTTAGAGCTTGAAGACTCCCCTGCAGACTTACAAATGTATAACTCATCGCTCCAAAAACGACAAACCTCAATGTAGGCGAATTGATAACACGCTTAAATACACCTACCACTGTAAGGTGGTGATTCACTGCCACCGTCACTACCGGAATGATCATCATCACACTTGCAGCAATTGAAATGGTTGTTGCCCAGGTAGGCACCGGTCCACCAATCAAGTGATGAAAACCATTCCAATTATAAAACAATGCCAAGGTCCAAAACCCCAGTAAGCTTAATGAATAGCTATAAATAGGCCTGCCTGTAACTTTTGGAATAAGGTAGTAGGCTGCAGCAAGGCATATTGGAGTGAACCATAAACCAAGTGCATTGTGAGCATACCACCAGTTCATGCCTCCTTGAACAGTCGTATCAAAATCAGGTACATAGGCTACAAGCAAGAGTGCAAAGATCCATACAAAAGCCGCAATTATGTAATAAACCGAAATATATAAATGCTTAGAAGCTCTGTTTCCAAGCATTGTAAGTGATGCTATCAGTAATGGCACTAACCCAACAACCATAAGTATCGCTGAAGAAAATGGGATTTCAAGCCATTCCATACCTCTTGAATAACCACCAAGAATCTGAAAAGATCCAATAGTAAGTCCAATATTCCAGATAACGAGGCCTGTAAGTATGGTCTTCTGAATTGGAATTACTATACGAAGTGTTCTCGTAAGCAGCCATAACGCCACGCCGGCACCGGTCATTGAAGCCCATCCATATACCATTGTATTCAGGTGTAATGGCCTAACCCTACCAAAGGTCAACCAAGAAATATCACCTAAAAAATTGGGTAAATGCAGTTTGAATGAAGCTATTATGGCAAGTGTCGATCCAATTAGTAGCCAAATCATCCCGGATGTAAAAAAAGACAGCAGAACCTTGCTGGAATCCCGATCAATAAAATTTCGCCGTTCTGCTGCACTATCAAATTTTCTTACTTTCATACTTTCTAAGTATCGGATTCTTTGACTTCATTAAATAATTGATCGGTAGGTTCACCCACAGGTTCATCTTCCTCAAATGGAATCATAGCATCCTGTTTTAGATTTTTTATCAGTCCTTTTTTTATGGAAAATATCAAAATTACCAATGCGGTAACCACCATAAGAACTGATATTGAAAAAACTGATACTGTTCCTGAGCTAAAGTCCATTCGCAAAGTTATTTGGGTGAGCCTCAAAGTGCCAATAGAAAATGGTTAATGCAAGATTGCCGATTTTCTACTGCCAGGTCATCACAAGCAATTAAATTATAAACCAAGTTAATTCATTCTATTAATTAAATAAGATTTGAATTAACTCTATTCTAAACGGACTGAAAGAAAATAATTTTTCTGTGCATTTATTAGTTGTTATAACAAAAAAGGCTTTAACGGTTTGGATCTCTCATTGGATTATCAAAAATCCATTTTTCGAAATCTTTTAGTTGCCCCGTAAAGCGGAAGGGCCAGCCAGATAAGCATACTTGTTACAGCGGTGATCATACCATAAAAATTCCCGAAAAATCGGTTAAATACCGCGCCGGTGTAACCCATCAAAGCTGAAATATCAAATTCCAACAACACCGTAATGCGTGCCAGATCGATCGGGTTCAGCATGGTCAATGCCAGCATCGGTTTTTCGATGGGATAATCGCCAAGTACAAAAATGGTCAGAAGTACCAGTCCGTCATACAGAATGGCCAAAAACAACCAGCCGACCAGGGCAAAACCAAGGCCTTTGATGCGGTCCTCGAAGAAAGCAAGCCCCAGCCAGAATCCGATTCCAGTGAACAACAGCGTCAGGACCAATCCTAAACCCAACAGTAAAAGAATTGAAGCGATCTGTTCACCGAAGAACATGCCGTTATAAAGCATCGGCAATAAGGTGCCCAGAATAAATGCAGCCGATAGAGGCACCGCTAAACCACCATACAATCCCCAAAAAAGGGTTTTTCGGTCCAAAGGTTGAGCCAACAGTAGTTCAGTGAATTCACGGGATTGATAGAGGTATAAGGCCCCGTAGATCATCCCCACAAGAGGGATCAAGAGTAGCATCACATTGGAAATACTGAGTAAGGCCTTAGGACCGGCTCCACCAAACCGAATAAGTGCATCCGTGATCAGTAAGTAGATCAGAGCATATCCAAAAATCCATTTTCCCCGGATCAGGTCTTTCCACTGGTAGTTTAAAATAGTTAGAGCTTTCATGCGGCTTCCTCCTCCATCATTTTGGCAACGGCTCCTTCTAAGCGCTGCTCTTTATGTTCATTCAGTAATTCATCCATTGGTCCGTGATATTTGATCTTGCCTTCCACAATAAAGATCAGGTGATCAGCCAGCTCCTCGATCTCACTCATAATGTGCGTGGTCAGCATGATAGTCTTTCCCTGATCCTTGAGTTCTCTCACTTTTTTCTTGAACTGTACGCTTGAGCGCGGATCAAGTCCTGCTGTAGGCTCATCAAAGATGAGGATATCCGGGTTGAACATCATTGATAAGACCGCTCCAACTTTCTGCCGGTTACCGCCGGAAAGTGTTCGCATGCGTTTTTTGAGCTCCGATTCCAACCCAAAGTGCTTGATCAACTCCTCCTCATTGGAAGGTTGATCTCCCCTGATATTTTTTATGAACCGAAACAGTTCTTCAACGGTCATATTTTCGGGATAGCGGGCAACCTGTGGCATATACCCGATCTTCTCCCTGTACTCCCAGCGGTTATTTACCAGCTCGCCATCGATCCGTATCTCCCCTTCTGTTGGCTTGACCAGACCCAGTATACTTTTGATAGTGGTTGTTTTTCCCGAGCCATTTGGTCCCACAATACCGGTGGCCTGACCTGATGGAATTTCCAGATCAAGGTCATCCAGAACGGTTAACCGACCAAAGTTCTTTTTTAATCCTTTTAATTCAATCATGGTAACTGATCCATTTGTGGTTTGATGTCAATGAGGGTTTCCGGGGTTAGCGCCGGCATTACTTTTTCTGCGGCATCGAGGATATCGATGAGCAGACTTCTGAGTAGCAGTAAGGACTGCGGCTGCTTTTCAACCAATATGGTAAACAAACGTACCGGTTGATGCGGCACATCGCCAACTCCATCCCGGTCCAGGTCGTAGCCTTCATACTGACTCCAGTAATTCCCTGTAAACTCATTAAAATTACGGCGGCTGTTGGTAGAAACTTCAAAAGAATTGGCAATGAAGTTATTCTCACTGAACATATTATCTGTGGAATTCGCCATCAGTTTTATCGCCCAGCCATTTTGGCGAAAAGTATTTCCTTTCACTTCATTTCGGCTGGTGGCTTCTATATACAGACCTACTGAATTATTCTCAAAATGATTGTTTTCAATGCGGCTTCGGTTGATCTCCTTCAATAGCATACCGTAGGCAGAAGAACCCCAGTTATCCTCAAACCGGTTTCCAATGATCTCAACATTCGATGTGTACATCACCGCTACCCCTCCTCCATTATCCCTGAAGGTATTTTCCACATAACTGCAGTTGTCAGAATACATGAAGTGAATACCGTATCGGATATTTTCTTCACTCAGATTATTGGTGATGTGGGCGCCATCCACGAATTCAAAATACAGGCCGTCGCGATGGCCGCGAACATAGTTGTCTTCAATTTTTGTGTCCTTACTGTACCACAGGTGAATACCATTCCCGGAAGAGGTCTCCCGTTCTCCCGAGGCGGAAAGATAGTTATTCCGTATCACCGCTTTATCAGTTTCAGCCAGATAGATCCCAAAGAAATTATCGATGAGTCGGTTGTCTTCAATCACCGTATTCTGGGTTTTTTCGACTAAAATTCCGGCATAATCTTCCATAAAGCTGGTGCTGGTATTCCGAACCTCCAGGCCTTTCACGGTTACATCATCTGCGGTTATCACCAGGATGAATCCTTTCTTCTCGCCATCCAACACCGGACGACCTTTACCTATGATCGTTACCGATTTATCAACCATCAGATTGTGTTCAAGATAGGTCCCCTGCCTAATGATAAGAGTATCGTTCGGTTGTACTAACTCCAGCCCCTCAGCAATGGTTTTTACCTCACCATTTGGAGACACCGTTACCGTTTGCGCTGAAGCCACGGACCCGATGAGCAGAAATACTCCTGCCAGGGCTATGTATTTAATACCTTTCAATTTTTGACCTCCATTTATTTTAAAACTGAATGCTATTTGCGCATTCCCATGCCCATTTTCATTTCGGTTTGG
>JAASTO010000101.1 GCA_021767245.1 Balneolaceae bacterium | reverse complement strand
GTGGATGTTATCTAAAAAGACCAATCAGTTTTCAATGGAAACAAAAACAACCAAAGAGTCATCCTGATCCGCCAACTGGCGGAGAAGGACCTCGCCTTTTGCGAAGCATGTATGTTGTTTGCACCAACAGTAGTTGTAGTGTATAGATTGTTGCCGGGCTTAGTTGGAAACCTTAGCTATGCAAGGTTCTTCGGGAGTACCCTCAGAATGACTTTTTTATTTTATTTAGCTATGAAAGCCTATACATATATAGTAACCAATCCTAAAATGACCAAACTTTATACCGGGGTAACCAATGATCTGAGAAGGAGGATTGTAGAGCATTACATGGACCGCGGTACGTCCAAATCCTTTGCAGGGAAGTATTATTGTTATCTTCTCATTTGGTATGAAGCCTTTCCTACCATGAATGAAGCTATTCAAGCAGAGAAATTGATAAAGGGGAAGAACAGAAAGTGGAAAGAAGATTTGATCAGAAAGCGTAATCCTTATTGGAATTCATTGAATAAGAATGTTCTTGGGGAGTGGCCACCATATAAAACATTGCCCCCAGAGTCATCTTGAGGATACCTCCGAAAGATCTTGCTTTTAGCGAAGCATGTATGTTGTTTGCACCAACAGTAGTTGTAGTGTATAGATTGTTGCCGGACTTAGTTGGAAACCTTAGCTATGCAAGATGCTTCGGGGGTACCCTCAGCATGACCGAAAAGGATGGATAAGAATTAATTAAGAACCAACTATAAAGGGAGTCATCCTTAGGAACCGAAGAACCTGGGAAACACAAAACAACATCAACCCCAAATTTCAATGTTGAGTGTTCAATGTTCCCTATTCTCACCGCCCTTTCAAAACACCGGAAAGATTCAGCTTATGAATAGGAATGAGATAAGAAGAAAGCATTTCATCTTTATGGATACCCAGCTCACCTGTTCCTCTGAAATCGACCATACACACTTTTTCGGCCGTTTGAACCACCTCTCCGATGCCATAATACTCCGGACTGGGGCCATAATAGACCAGGTCACCCGCTTTCAGGGTATTATTCGCCCGCCGGTGATAGGGTTTGATCACGGGAAGCAGGTCCAGCCGGTATGATAATTTTCGTTTTTTGGAGAGTGCCATCACTCTGGGTTCTTCTGATGAATATGTATTTCGCGTTCAGTGCCCGAAAGATGTGAAATTTTGATCCAAATCGCATCGTCGGGGATGAGAGAGCCGATCTTTTCTGGCCATTCGACCAAACAAACGCCGTCGCCGTAAAAATATTCCTCGGCTCCGATCTCCAGTGCTTCCTCTTCATGCTCAAGGCGGTAACAGTCAAAATGGTACACCGGCATATCCCCGTGATACTCGTTGATCAGGGTATAGGTCGGTGAATGGACCTTGTCCGGATCCACCCCAAAATGTGAGGCTACACCTTTCACAAAATGGGTCTTGCCGGCTCCAAGATCACCGGTCAGGCAAACCACGTCTCCGGCACTGAGTTGCTTACCAAACTCAGATCCGGCCCGAATGGTTTCATCCACAGATTGCGATCTAAAAGGAGTACTTAGGTCCATACCGTATTGCGTAATTATTTAATTCAAAAACACCCAAAGATAATACCCTTTGTTATCATCTTTGGGAAAAATGTGGGGCATGGATTCGAGAAGATAAATCCCGTAGGGGCAATTCATGAATTGCCCCTACGGGATTTACTTATGATTAAGTAACGAACTTTATTCTGCCACCGCACAGGCGAGACGCCCGCGCTAGTGCTAAGTTGAATGGTGGTGCATTATCAAGCTATTAGATCCCCGCCTGCGCGGGGATGGCCGGTGGAGGGACGGTGGAAGATCAGACATCTGCGAAATCCAAAAATCCCCTGAATCCGCGATTCACAAATGGTACATTCATTAGTAAAACACTTCGGAATGGAACGCGGATTACACGGTTCTTGCGGATGGTCACGGATTAGGATTGATGAATGGAACGACCGATTCACCGATTTGCGATGGACCGAAAGACCGAATTTGTAGTATCGGGGAGCGTATACTTGTGGACTCATCCCAACGGGATGAAATCAATAGCCCCGTCCTTCAGGGCGGGGTTAAAATGGTAAAACAAAAAACCTACGCCCGGTGGGTGACTTAGTATATGGGGGTTGTCGGAGGTTAGGCAACGCAGTCGATCGTGGAACTTATCGGAATGGAAAGCGGACAATACGAATGACAACTACTCGAACCGGAGGTTCTGTCAGGCATTCTCCCGATTATATCGGGAAGGTTGGGAACGAGTTCACCAGGATAGGTTAGAAACCCAGGGATTCATTATTCCTTGCCTGCCTGCCGGCGAGGCAGGTTCGTTATTCAATATTCCTTTCTCTACTTCGGCTTCAACGTGGCAATTGGTAAAATAACTTCCTCCATGGAAGCCCCGCCGTGTTGAAAAGTATCGCGGTACATATTCTGATACTTGTGATAGTTGGTGGGATAGACAAAATAGTAATCCTCCCGTGCCACCATATAATTATTGACGGCACCTACTTTTGGTAATCTGAATTGCTCTGGATCATCCATAAAGATGACGGTCTCGGACTCATCAGCTTTTAGGTTGCGGCCATATTTGTAGCGCAAATTTGTGGCTGTGTCCTTATCGCCATACACCTTGGTATCCCGGAGAGCACGCACTGAACCGTGGTCGGTGGTAATGATCAGGGTAACATCTTCCTTCGCCAGTCCCTTGAACATCTGAAGCAGGGTAGAGTGCTGAAACCAGGCTTCGGTTACTGAACGGAAGGCTGAAACGTCCGGAGCCAGCTCTTTGATGACATCGGAATCAGAACGAGAATGAACCAGGGTATCCACGAAATTGAAGACAAAAGCCGCTAAACGCGATTGAGCATAACTTCCGATCCGGTCAGCCACCTTTCTACCGGCATCGGCATTCAGGATCTTTTCATATTTGAAGTTGATATCGATGCCGTGGCGATCCAGCTGTCGCTTCAGTAATTCCTCTTCATGCCGATTCAGGGAGGATTCATCCTGCCCCTGCTGCCACAATTCAGGATACATACGCTCAATATCAGCCGGATAAAGCCCGGAAAAGATCGCATTTCTGGAATAGGGCGTGGCTGTGGGTAAAATAGAGTAATAAAAATCCGTATTGATGGTAAAGTAGCTGGATAAGAACGGCTCAAACAACAGCCATTGGTCATAACGCATACAATCGATGATGAAGAACATGACGTTTTCCCCTTTATCCAGATGAGGATTCACGTACTTTTTTATGATCTCGGGAGAAAGCATGGGTCGGTTTTCATCCGTTCGCATCCATTTCCGATACTCCTGATCCATAAACTTTCCGAACTCTTTGTTAGCCTGCTGAAACTGATCGGACAGGACCTGCTTCAATCCTTCATCGCCATCACCGAGATCGATCTCCCATTGGGTCAGCTCTTTGTACACATCGATCCATTCCTTCCAGTGTGTGCCGGGGTGAATGCGGGATGAAAGTTCATTGAATTGTCTCAGATAGGTTTGAGCCGATTTCTCTGATTGGAGCCGCCCGCGTTCCAATAATCGTTTGGTAGTCAGTAATATCTGATTCGGATTAACGGGTTTGATAAGGTAGTCTGAGATCTTCCCACCGATAGCATCTTCCATGATAGATTCTTCCTCACTCTTGGTGATCATGACCACGGGAAGCGATGGCTGTATGGCCTTGATCCTTTCGAGCGTTTCGATGCCGCCCATGCCGGGCATTTGTTCATCCAGATATACGATATCAAACGCCTCGCTTTCAATAAGGCTGATGGCATCGGCTCCATTGGTTACCGGAGTGATATCAAATCCCTTTTTCTCTAAAAAAATGATGTGTGATTGCAGATGATCGATCTCATCATCAGCCCATAGTATTCTTGGCATAAGCCTGTTGTCTAACCTCTATTATGGCTCTAAAGTTACATACGGGCGGATGGCTTCCAGTCGTTTTTCACCAATGCCCTTTATATTTATGAGTTCCTCAATAGTCTTGAATCCACCATTCGCCTCACGGTATTCAATGATCCTGCCGGCGTAAGTGGGTCCGATGCCATCCAGGGTTTGAAGTTCTGCAAGTCCGGCTGTGTTAATATTAATGATCTCCGGAACCGATTCGATCTCCTTCTCGGGAGTTTCATCCGAATCCATCGGTTCTGAAGTCACCGATTGAGTCACAGCCGGTTGAGTATCGGTATTTTCATCGTTACTAACTGTAAAATCAGGATTATATTTTTCGGCAATGGTGGCCTGTTCCTGCTCGGCTAATTTAGTTCGTTCTTCAAACAGAGCAAGGATCTCATCATACTCCTCCTGCTGATAGTTCAGTTTTTGTTTGATGAAGAATGAACTCAAAAACATCAGGCTCAAAATAAACAGCAATAAGGTGAAAGAAACACGCTCTTTTCGCGTGATCTGTAACTTATCGATCCAGAAAAAGGCCTTTCGTTTGAAATTATTGAGCTTCATCTGAGTAATATGAGTTTGAGGAAGGAAAAACTCAATAATATTCTTGTATCAGTCTGCAGGAAGTGTGAAGTTTGGCAAAATTCAGATCATGGCAGAAAATCACACTTTTAATTACGGCGACCAATCTATCATCTATCAAACCATTGGGGATGGCAAACCTTTGGTGGTACTGCATGGCTGGGGGAGCAGTAAACGTGTGATGATGCCGGTGGCTAAAAACCTTTCACGCTTACGGAAAAGCTATGTACTGGACCTTCCGGGATTTGGAGACTCTCCGGAACCTGACCGCGGCTGGTCGATCGATGATTATGCCGACGCGGTTGAGGCTTTTATTAATGACCTGCCTTATGAAAAAGTAGATGTTCTGGTTCATTCTTTTGGCGGAAGGATAATTCTGAAACTACTCGCGCGAGAATTTGGAAAAGCTCACATCAATAGGGTATTGATCACGGGAGGAGCCGGGATGAAACCAAAACGATCTATGAAATATTATATCAGGAAATACACGGCCAAAACGCTTAAGGCCCCATTCATGATACTCCCGGGAAGCCTCAGAGAAAAAGCCTTGAGCTGGCTGAGGAATACATCGGTGTGGAAAAGCCTGGGTTCAAGCGAATACAGCGAATTATCCGGGGTGATGAGAGAGACCTTTGTGAGGTCCGTGACCGAATATCTTGAGCCATGTTTGCCCAATATTCCGCACGAGGTACTGTTGATCTGGGGACGTAATGACGATGCCACTCCGGTCTATCAGGGTCAGCGTATTGAAAAGGGTATTGAGCATGCGGCTTTGGTTATTATTGAAGATGCCGGCCACTATGCCTTCCTCGACAAACCCAAACAATTTGCCCGAATCGCAGAAGCATTCTTTAAATAGGTGTTAGGTTTTAGGTGCAAGGTGCAAGGTGCAAGGTGCAAGTAAATCCTAAAACCTAACACCTTGAGCCTTGTACCTTATCCTCTCCAGCTTTCCGGAATTTCCAGCTCGGCTTTGATGCCCAGTGAGTCAATTTCCAAACCCGCATTCAGTAAACTGATGGCTTTTTTTTGGGCGGTTTGACTACTTTTGTCTCCTTTCAGGCCATATATCGGATCGTCAATGATGGGGTAGCCCCACTGCTCCAGGTGCAGTCGTATCTGATGGGTACGCCCTGTTTTTGGGTGGCACTTTATGATGGAAGAATCTGTGCTTTTTTCAACGACCTCAAATTCGGTGATGGCTTCTTTAGCACGGGTAAGGCCCAGTTTGGATTCAAACACAAACCCCGTCTTACGCCGAATGGGTGCATCGATCGTCATGGTGCGCTCCTTAGGTGTTCCCGCAACTTTGGCATAATAGGTTTTGCGGACTTCAGATCGGCTGAAGTTAAGCATCGCCTGCCTGGCAAATTCTTTGTTGCGGGCAAACAGGACGAGACCGGAAGTAACCGCATCCAGCCGATGTACAATTCTCAGGTCGCCATACCCCTGATTTTTCAGGATCTCTGTCATGGAATTTTTATTGTACCGTCCTCCGGGATGCATGGGCAGGGGAGCCGGTTTGTAGGCAATCAGGTAATCGGGTTGTGTTTCAAGTACCTGTACTTCATCAGGCACGGTTGGCTCAACAACCTTTGGATTGTGATGATACACTTCATCCCTCAGTTTGAGGACTTGATCAGGAGCTGCTTTTTCTTCATTTACCCCAACCAGACCGTTGTTGATCTTATATTCCCAAACCTGCCTTCTGTGAAAAGGGAACCGCGTGCTCATTATCTCAAGCAGGGTTTCTCCGTGGAATTCCTCGTTTACCTTGAAACGATAGGTAATGGGATAGGGAGATACAATGCGGATCTTACGCGCATCCAACGGGTCGTTCCTTGAAATCTTCTCCAAAATAATTGTACCATTTTCGGAATGGTTTGAAAGCATTTTCAGGATCGAAAGGGCGCTTGTATTCACTTTTCTTACATTCTTCGCTGCAGCAGCCTTCCATCTGATGGGCACCTTCTTCTGAGCATACAAAGAGTTTGTTACATTCCATGTTTGCGCAATTGATGTAGGTATCGGCCGGCTTTCCGGTGATCTCGCATCGCGCGATCGGCTCCAGATCCTGAGGATTAACGGGCACAACCAGTCGGTCATCAAAGACAAAGCATTTTCCTTTAAAATGCTTGCCGCCTTCTTCCTTGCCATACCGTAATATGCCACCATGCAGCTGATTCACATCTTCCCAGCCTTTTTCCTTCATTAATACAGAGAACTTTTCACACCGGATTCCACCGGTGCAGTACATCAATACTTTTTTGTTTTTGGGGATGTCCACGTCATCCAGCCATTGCGGAAAGTCATAGAAATTCTCGAGGTCAGGTTTGATAGCGCCTTCAAAATGACCCACTTTGGATTCATAATTATTGCGCACGTCGATGATCACATGATCCTCTTCCTCGATCACACGACGAAATTCTTCCGGTTCCAGGTAATTCCCTCCATTTTTGGGATCCACACCGTCCATATGCAGAGAAACGATCTCTTCACGCACCTTGCAGGTCAGCCGCGGAAAGGGAATGTACTCACATTCATCCTGTTTAAAAGCGGTATCAGAAAAACCGGGTATGGACCACACAAAATTCTTGTATTCCTCGATCTGCTGTTCGGTTCCAGCGGACGTTCCATTCAGTCCCTCTTCAGAAATATAAATACGGCCTTTTAAACCGATCTCTTTACAGAATTTTTTATGGGCTTTACAGAACCTGTCCGGCTCTTCGATCTTCTGGAAGTTGTAGTAAAGTATTACTTGATACATTTTTCTCTTAAATTATAAGTATAAGAAGTGTCAGGTCTTGACGTTCATCATTTGGGCGAACCTGAAAGTTAAGCAAAATACAAACAATGCATAAGTCCGGATTTATAAATAAAAGATTCAAGAGAGCGTTTTTGTGCATCCTGTTTATTCCGGGAATCCTGACGGCTCAGGTCCGGCCGGTACAGGAAACCTTGCTATCGGTGCAGTCCTCGTTTGAAAGGGGGGAGCTGGATGTGCGATCAGCAGCACTGCAGCAATTAGAATTGCTGGAGCGACCCGTTTCAGAGACGCATGCTATCAACAAATGTCTCACACCGGCCACCATGTTTTTGCATCAGCACCGGGATGAACTGGATAGTGATATCCTGACCAAAGCGCAGAGCCTGGGATTGGTGGAGTCACAGAATTCTACCATGGCCGAAGAGTCTTACATCTCACCTTCCGGTAAATTTGAGATCATTTACCAAACCTCGGGCCCCGATTCGGTGTCAATTACCGATGATGATGGAAACGGAGTGCCTGATTATATCGATCATGTGGCAGAAGCGGCCGACTCATCGTATCGCCATGAGGTATTGACCATTGGATTTACAGATCCCATTCCTCCGGGACAAACGTACAAGGTGCGTGTGGAAGATGATCTTGCCGGAGGAGCTTATGGGTATACTGAAACCTCATCAACCTCCCCGGGAGGGACTTTTATCGTCATTGAATCAAATTTTGATGGATTTCCTGAAAACACCCATCCGGATGGGGATCAGATCGGGGCGATCTATGTAACCATGGCTCATGAATTCAAGCATGCTATTCAATATGCACAAAATAACTGGTCATCACCATCGGGAGCGTTTAACTGGTCTGAGATGGACGCTACACTCATGGAAGAAGTCGTTTATGATGATGTAAACGATTACTACAATTATATTAAAAATGGGATCAATTCTGATAACCCTAATTCAAGTTCGATATTCTACTCCCCGGGCTCCGGTACACCGGGAGCTTACTGGCATGTAAGCTGGATGATCTATTATTATGAGAAATTCGGCTCCACGGTGTGGCACGAAGTGTGGCAGGAAATTGAATCGGAGAATAACCTCAGTATTGATGATGCCCTGCGTCGAATCCTTCCCGCTCAGGGAGAGGATTTCAGTGAGAGCTTTGTTCAAAACCATTTGTGGCATTTGGCGTCCGGGTCACGGACTGGAACAGGTATCTACGGATTTAAGGAGAAAGAGGAATACCCGAATGCTAACCTGGAGGCGACCTTTAACTCCGTTCCGGAAAGCAGTGTAAACCTGAACAGCGTAAGCCGCATGGCTGCGCGTTATTACGAGGTCATTCCTTCTCCAGGAGATATGGGCACCATAGAAGTAGCGGTCGATTTTGATACCACTCAGGTTGGGGTTGGCCTTCTTTTTTATCATAAAGATGGTAGAATGACCGACCTGATCGCAACCGGCGAAAATAAAGCACAGCTTTTTGTGCCCACACAGGTCAACTGGGC
>JAASTO010000100.1 GCA_021767245.1 Balneolaceae bacterium | reverse complement strand
TTACGGAGTATGAAATTAAGCTAAAGAGTCTTCTCCCCTAAGTTTAGGGGAGAAACAAAGAGGGGTTGCCGAGGCGGGCAACCAAATTAAATTACTCGAACCGGAGGTCCGGGCGGGAATTCTCCCGATTAGATCGGGATGGCTGGGAATTAGGAGAAATTTCACACCGTAGGGGCAATTCATGAATTGCCCCTACGGTGTGTTAGAAATATTGAGATAATGAAAACAAATACGACTTGAATCAAAAGATTGCCGGATATAAACCCGAGCGTATGAGATACGCCCTTACTGACTATCCTTCCAATCTACCCCCTTTTGAGTTTTTGTGGCTGAACAATTACCTGCTACTCAAAAAAAGAGTGTCTATCTCACTTATTAAAAAAAGTGAACATTCTTCAGCTAAAAATCTCACATTAAGGGTATTAAAATGGTTATTTTCAGTGTTAACAAAATTTTGATCTATTAAAACTCACTCATTCATCATGAAAGTTGGAATTTTAGGCGCTACCGGTGCGGTAGGACAAAAGTTTATTCGATTACTTCAGGGACATCCCTGGTTTGAAATAGAAGCCCTGGGTGCTTCAGAACGCTCAGCCGGCAAGAAATATAAAGACGCTGCTAACTGGATCGAGGATGTACAGTTACCTCTCTCTATTAAGGAGATGACCGTTAAGAACTGTGAGCCTTCTGAGTTTAGTGAGGTGGATTTTGTGTTTTCAGGGCTGGATTCATCGGTTGCCGGTGACATTGAAAAAGCCTTTGCCATTGCCGGTATCCCGGTTATCTCAAATGCCAGGAATTATCGCCAACACCCAACCGTTCCCCTTTTGATCCCTGAGATCAACCCGGATCATACGGAGCTCATCAAAACTCAAACCTTTACTGAAGATGGCAGCGGCTGGATTGTAACCAATCCCAATTGTGTGGCGGTGCCGTTATCCATTTCACTTAAACCACTGCATGATGTCTTTGGCATTGAGGCTTTGATCCTGACTACTTTACAGGCGGTATCCGGTGCCGGCTATCCGGGAGTGGCAAGCCTTGATATTTTGGGAAATGTGATCCCATTTATTTCTGGTGAGGAACCGAAAGTGGGGCCGGAAACCAGAAAATTGTTAAGTACACTTGATGGAACCAATCTAATCAAACCGGAATTTCCTGTGCAAGCTACGGCCACCCGGGTTCCCACCATTAACGGTCACATGATCTCCGTGACAGCCAAACTTAAGGATAAGCCAAAAAATATTGAGGAGATCAAAAGAGCTTACATGAATTGGCAAAACCCGATCTCTGATCTCGACCTTCCTTTTGCTCCAAAAGAACTTTATAAATTGCATCAGGAAGAAAAATACCCTCAACCCCGATTACATGCCGACTGGGAAAATGGGATGCAATTGCACTTGGGACGTTTAAGGGAAGCCGAAGTATTTGATGTCAGTTTTGTGGCTATGGCACATAATACCATTCGAGGAGCGGCCGGCGGGGCAATCTTGAATGCAGAATTATTGGTAAAGAAAGGGTTTCTGAAATAGGATCATTTACTCTCCTAATGTAGTGACGCAAAATCGGGCGTCACTACATTATCGATATGCATTTATTATTCCCTATCCATATCATCAAGGCGCTTCTGCGACATATAGAGATTCAGCTTGGTCGATAGTCGTATGGCCTCTCCTTTGTCTCGCCTCTTTACATTTAACTTTATCCTCCCCTGTTCGCTACCGGGTAACGGCTCCAGAAAAGCCCACTTATCAGCTTCAACGATCAGTTTCCCACCTGTAAAAAGAAACCCCTTTTTGTACTTCATTTTTTTGATGTTATCAATATGGATGGCAAATTTGGACAGATTACTCAGACCGTTACCCATGGCGTCATACACCTTATATTCAAACAACAGTTCGTCATCAGAATAACTGATAATACCCTTTACTTCTTTGACCTTCACATTCAGGTCATCTGATTCATACATCGAATAATTATAGGGAATACTCATTGATCACCATCCAGTTCCTGAAGTTTCTTTTCTGATAATTTTAAATTGAGATTAGATGAAATACGAGCCGCTACCTCACGATGTTTCCTTTTTACTTTTAAAACTCTTTCGACCAGGTCTTTCCCCGGCAGATCTTTAAAGCTGGATGCAGACTTACCGTGCAAAATCAATTTTGCACTGAACCATCCTTTTTTAAATTCCAGCATATCTATTTCTGAAAGCGGGATCTCTACACTTTTCAAGTCAGACTGATATGCCTCCAGTACGGCATCTTTTTTTTGGAATTCAAACAGCAAACGATCCTCTTTCACTCTCAGAACTCCCTCCAGTTTCATGAACCCGCCGTTCAAATTGTCGATCGTAAAGGGAAGCGCCCTCATATTGTCACCTGATTTTTATTCATTTAGGCCAAATAATATTGTATTAAAAAAAGTACAAAAATTTTGTAAGGAGTTCCTATCTCATCGCTCTAACTCTACGGTTAATGATTTCGGGGTGTAACTAGTCAAATGATGAGGATTTTAGAGTATCCTCATAGTCCTTCCAGGGGTAAAAGGTTGAAAGTCCTTTTACCCTATTTTTTATAAAAAGTTTAGAGAAAAGCTCACCTCATTTTTTTAGATTGGCCACAAACCATTATACATTTTGATAGATCTAAAAAACAGCATATCGCACATTATTACAAAGGTTTCCTCTGTTCCTTTGCTTTCGGGGCCGATCGTTAAAATAGGTTCAAAAATTCTGCCACCCCCGTTTCTTAGAAACGACATGGAATTCAAGTACGGTGTATGGCATGGAACCTCTACGATAAAGGGAAGTGATGGCAGATATTTAGGTGAAGACAATGCCATACCTGCATTTTACTGCGAAACCATTCCTACTGAATACCACCTCTGCAAATTTGGTGATAGCCGTGACGGCAAGCAGTATAATATGACGGCCTTACAGGATATGATGAGAATCTGGCCGGAGTTGATGATTCTCATAGATCGGTACAGGAACTATTACCGATGCTTATTTGATATTCAATCTGACCGCCTTACAACGGCTGATCTATTCATATTTTCTAAACTACTGGTGGCTTCTACGGCATATCTGATCCGTAACCGTAAGATTAGATATAAACACGGGCACGTACCTGCTGAGTTTACTTCCCAAACCAAACTGGTAGCCGGAGTTTTTATGATCGGCCGGACCATGATAGAGCGTGGCCACGATCATTTTAACGACTCTGAACCGGCAAAAGCCGACGTTTTATATGAATACGCGGATAAACATCATATCCTCATCTCTCCCCGTGATAAAGACTTTGCCTGCGCCGGCAGCATTCGAAAGATCAAGGAACTGATAGATGTCATGATCCGGGGTTGGGAATCTGAGACATCATCAACCATTCAGGAAGATATCCTTTCCACTGTTGACGAAACCTATCGCTTTGCATTTGATTACGGGCTCTTAGACCTTCAACTCGAACTCACCATCAATTATGCTGAAGTCGTTATTCTTGAAGCATTGTTGAATGACGAAACCCATTCTTTATCTGCCGATCATAAACAAAGGATCACAGACCATGTTGCAAATAATTTTTCCTGTGAATTTTTGGACCTTGATTCAATTTCACGACATAAAAATAAACTTAAACTTCTTACCGGAAAGCTTGAGATCGATCTGCCTGAACCGACCATAAGGTTTGAGAAAGGGATCTCATTCCAGGATTTTTACTTCAACTATCTGGAACAGATCAGAATATTAGCTTTCGACCTTCAGAATAGGATCAATACACTTCTGGATATTGAACCTTTAAAAACGCTTTCTCTTAAAAAAGTAAACAAGCGTCTGAATATTGTACCCAAAGATATTTTCAACCTTTTAACAAAAGCAGGTAACTAACATGTTCTAATAACTCAAAACATTGTTTCGGGGACATCATGTTAAGTACAAAATTCTACATTATTGCATTCTTCCTTTTTGTGCAATACGGCTCTGTATTTGCGCAAACTGTAAATTTTGAAGACGATTTTACTGATCAGGATATTTCTGACTGGACGGGTACTACCGCTGACTTCACCTTTACGACCGAAGGTGACAACGTGTTACTTCAACAGCAAGCTGCAGCAGCCGGCTCATCTTATTTAAGTATTCCATCATCTAAAGTTACCGGGTATTGGGAGTTTTTTGTCCGGTTAGATGGCTTTGCTCCTTCTGATGGGAATAAAATTGAAATATATCTGATAAGTGATAACACAGACCTGACCGCAAACATCAATGGATATATGCTTCAGGCAGGTGAAAATTTATCCGGGGATGTATTCAGGTTATTTAGAATGACCAACGGAGCTAAAGACGGTGAAGTTTTAACCGGTACGACAAATATAAGCGGTGGTGGAGATTACAGAGTAAAAGTTACCCGCGATGCCTCGGGAAACTGGATACTTGAGGTAGCAACAGGATATACCGGTATCTTGGCACAGGAAGCCATAGGAACCGACAATACCTACACATCAGCGTCTCACTTTGGTTTTGTGACAACTTATACCTCTACCCGAACCGACCGTTTTGCTTTCGACTTCAAGATCGATATTCCGCCTATATCTGTCACTGACGTCACTTTGATAAGCGATACTGAGATCGATATCAGTTTCAACAAGGCTTATGATGCCGCATCGGTTCAAACTACAGATTTTACTCTGCAACCGGGCTCAGATAATCCACAATCAATTAATTCGCTGAGTGCTGAATCACTAAGACTGAGCTTCACAAACCCTCTTCCGGGAGGTATTAACAGCCTTGATATTTCAGGGATCGATGACCTGTCCGGTTCAACGACTCTGGCAGACACCACATTTCAGGTGGTCGTTTATGATGATTTCTCACCGGGCGATGTTGTTATCAATGAATTCATGAAAGACCCTCCAACAGGTACGGCTGAATACGTAGAGATCCGAAATGTATCGGAGAAGTATCTGAACCTAAAAGACTGGCAAATTGGGGATGACGGTTCATTAACCACCATTGCATTAACAGATACACCTCTTTTACCAAATGATTATGCGGTCATTTCAGCAGACACAACTACACTCAATGTATTTTATGGTGCTGCGAATTACATACTGGCTTCACTCCCGGCCCTGAATAATGGGGATGATGAGATCCGATTGTTTGTTAACACCGGAGTGATAGCTGACTCGCTCTACTATGACGGTGACTGGGGTGGTATTGATGTGGCTATTGAACGCAGAGATCCTGCAGTAGCCTCTATTTACCCGGAAAACTGGAGCAATTCTCCCAACCCTAATTTTGGAACTCCCGGAGCGGCTAATGAGGTTTCGGCAGATGTGGATGCACCCCAAATAAATGAAGTGTTACCAAGTGAACCACTCACGCTGCTTATGGTAAGTTCAGAGCGGCTGGAAAATACCTCCGCTGAAGATGCTGTCAACTACATTCTGAGCCTGAACCCGGCATCAGGGGCAAACACTCCGCCGATTCCAATTATCACATCAGCTACTCATTTAGCTGCAGATACTGTTGCCCTGACCCTTGACCGAGAGTTGAGTGAATACGACGGCACCTGGAAACTGGAGGTATCTACCCTCACAGATATCTTTGGAAACAGTGCTGGCGACACCTTTGAGTTCATCTTTCAGAACCCTTTTGAACTCACCAACCTTACGGTCACTACAAATTCACAGCTGGTGTTCGAATTCAGTGAAGAGGTTGACCTAAGTTCGGTTCAACCTGCCGACTTTTCCATAAATAATACCCCCTTGGATCCGGCTACCGGCATAACGCAGCCCCAGCCAAATCAGATCCAGATAGACCTGATCAGCCCTCTGTCTTCCGGCCCATACAGCCTGACCATCAACGCCCTGCAAAGTATCAACGGGTGGACGATAAACGCTAACACCACTTGGGAATTCTTCCTGTTTGATTCCTTCACTGCCGGAGATGTTATTATCAATGAATTTATGAAAGATCCACCCGCCGGAGCTACCGATTATATAGAGATCCGAAACTTGTCGGGGAAATACCTAAATCTCAAAGACTGGCAGGTCGGTGATGAACTCTCCCTTACCACGATCTCCGGTTCAGACATGGTGATCTATCCGGACAGTTTTGCCGTCATTACCCCGGATAGCTCGGCATTGGTCAATACCTTTGGTCCGGCCTACTATGTACAGGCTTCTCTGCCAAATCTTAACAGTACCACCTCAGATCAGGTAAGACTTATTACTTCAGAAGGAGTCATGGCAGATTCTTTGGAATATACCAATAGCTGGGGTGTCGAGAACGTATCCTTGGAACGCAGAGACCCTTCAGTATCCTCCCTGTTTCAGGAAAATTGGGGCGATTCTCCCTCTCCCGATCTTGGTACCCCCGGTTACTCAAACGTTATTGAGACCGATGATTCACCTGCTCAACTCACAGAAACTATCCTCATAAGCCGATCGGAACTTCAATTGGTTTATTCGGAAAGAATTCAGGAGGGCGCGGCAACCCTTATCTCGAATTATTCACTTCAGGCTGATAATATTACGGATCCGGGTGTAAACCTTCAGTCGATCACATACACCGAACCGAATAGCGTGCTGCTGCAGTTGAGCAGTGACCTTCCCAGTGAGCCGGAAGGTACAACCTATGAGTTGACCATTGAGAATCAAACCGATCTGTTTGGAAATGTGAGTCAGGCTATAACCCGGTCTTTGTTTGTCATAGATTACGGAGTGGCCGATTCCGGTGAGGTTTTCATTACTGAATTCATGTATGATCCTGCCGACGGGTTTACGGATTTCATTGAGCTATATAATGCCACTGATAGTGCCTATAACCTTCAAAACTGGTCCTTCAATGACAACTCCGGAAACAGGCGGGCACTGACTGATCAACAACGAACATTACTACCGGATTCACGGATCGTCCTTGCCCCTGACAGCACCATTAATGCCTCTTTCCCGGATGCAAGCCTGCTAGTGATGGGATCTGCTTTTGCCAACCTGAACAGCACCACACCCGATGATATTGTGATCAGAAATGCTGACGGCACTCTGATCGATTCCCTGACGTATGATAATTCCTGGAGTGGAAGTAAGATCTCAATTGAGCGCAGGAGTATCGTGGTTTCTCCGATATATGTTGAAAACTGGGGACCTTCTCCTTCACCTCAGCTGGCCACACCGGGAGCCGAGAATATGATCACAGATGATCTTAATGCCCCGGAAATATCTGAACTCATCGTTCTTAACAACAGCCATTTGCAGATTTTGTTCAATGAACGCATTCAAAAATCAGCGGCAGAGGATCCCATAAATTACATCCTAAATGGCCCACCTGAGATCAGTGATCAGATCCCTGATATAGCTTCAGTTTCATTTTCTGAACCTGATACGGTCACCATTCTGTTTGAGAGTGAATTACCAAGACAAGACACAGGAACTACATACGAACTCATTGTCGAAAACCAGCTGGATATCTTTGGTAATTCTGCGCCATCCCTTTCTGAATCCTTCTTTCTCATTGATATTCAGGAGGCCGATTCGGGGGATGTGGTGATCAACGAATTCATGTATGATCCCGCCGTTGATTATTCTGAATTCATTGAACTGTACAATAAAAGCAGTAAGAATCTCGACCTGACCGGGTGGACCCTGAATGATAACACCGGCACCCGTCGTACGATCACCAACACTCCCATAGAATTGGTTCAGGGAAGCTATGTGGTTCTGGTTCCTGACAGCACGTTATTTGACCGGTTCCCGAATAAACATCTGATCGTACTCGGCACCGCTTTTTCATCCCTCAACAACGGAGCAGATGATATCGTGATCAGGGATCAAAACGGAGTTCTTATTGATTCCCTGACCTATTCGTCTGACTGGGGAGGTAATCAGGTTTCCCTGGAACGACTTGACCCGGTGGCTCCTTCATCATTCGCTGAGAACTGGGCAGATTCGCCATCCAGCGATCAAGCCACACCGGGCAGCCCAAACGAAGTTGCCCCGGATAATGAACCTCCTGTTATTACTGAGGGGTTGACAGTTGGAGAGAACGCGCTCAGGATCCGATATAACGAACGGGTTAACTCAGACTTTGCGACGGCCCCTTCAAACTATACCATTTCTCCAGGTTTAGGGATCAGTGACATTCAGCAAACGAATGGAAATGAGATCACCATCAATCTTTCTTCCGCTATGACTGATGGCACAGTTTATTCCGTAACGGTTCTGGAACAGGCTGATATTTTTGGAAACCTGCAAAGCGGTGAAACTGTGACGATCGAGTTCACTCAATATTCCAACGCCCTGCCCGGTGATATTGTGGTAAATGAGATCCTGTACAGACGTTTAACCGGTGATTCCCCTGAATTTATAGAGCTCTACAACCAAAGTGGTAAGAATTTTGACCTGAGTAACTGGTCCTTTGCCGATGCTGCCAACTCTACCACCCTTCCTTCAGGAACACAGATCCGAAGTGGAGAATATCTGATCCTGACAGATACTGAAAACTTTACAGCCGCTAAGGCAAGAACTACCAATATGGTAAATGGAGAGGCTGTTTATTTGCCGGGCTTCCCTTCATTGAATGATGATGAGGATATTGTGGTCATTAAAAACGAAACAGGATTGGTGATCGACAGCCTGAACTATAAGCATACCTGGGGAGGCGACACGCCCGGTGTATCACTGGAAAGAAAAGATCCTTTGTCTGCCTCCAACGATCCTAATAATTGGAGCAGCAGTACTTCCCAAACGGGCAATACAGCAGGCAGCCAAAGTTCTGTATTTGAACCCGATCAGCAGCCTCCTCAGGTCATTTTTGCAAAAACCATAGAGAATAACCGAATATCAATGGTGTTCTCTGAATTTGTACTACCTGATAACGCCACAATGACATTGAATGGAAGCCCAGTATCCATCTATGATTTTGAC
>JAASTO010000099.1 GCA_021767245.1 Balneolaceae bacterium | reverse complement strand
GTGATCGATAGCCTCGCCATTTCGGGAACGACCCCATCTTTTGTGGGAATGGGATCTCCATGCGGATCATGGGTGGGGTGATTCAATAATTCAGCAATACGATCCTCAAATTGTTCAGAGATATGGTGCTCCAAATTCTCCGCTTCATCATGCACCTCGTCCCACGAATATCCCATCACATCTTTTAAGTACAATTCCAATAACCGATGATGCCTCAGTACTTCCAGGGCAATCTTTTTTCCGGCATTGGTAAGCGTAGCCCCTTTGTAAGACTGATACTTCAAAAGATTCATCTTAGCCAGCTTTTTAAGCATATTAGTGACTGATGCTGAGGAAACATCCAGAGCGTTGGCAATGTTTGTAGTGGTTGCCGTCTCTCCTTCTGTCTGTAATATGTAAATTGCTTTGAGGTAGTCCTCTACAGACTGACTTAGTGCCATGAATAAAACTGATTATGAAATTGTGGTGCGGGTGATCACAGCCCAATGATACGGAAATTTCCCTTACTGATTGGCAGAAGCATCCGCTTTTATGATCACCAGCGTCATATCATCGTGTTGCTTGGCAAGGCCTTTAAACTCGTTCACATCACTAACAATTCGCTTCATGATCTCTTCTGATGAACCGCCACGAATATTCCTGACCAATTCCTGTAAACGATCTTCTCCGTAAAATCGCCCCCCTGCATCCAGCATTTCACTGACCCCATCGGTGTATAGAATCAAGACATCACCTTCTTTGAGTTTCAGCTCAGCCTCTTCTATGTTCTCGATGAAATTATCTCCTTTCGTGACACCAATACCCAACCCTTTTGGTTTGATCCACTCTGATGTGCCGTTTTTTCTAACCAATAACATCGGATTATGGCCCGCCCTTGCAAAGGTGAAGGTTCTTTTTTTTGCCTCAAGAATACCATAGATCATAGAAATAAAGGTTCCTCTTGTGGCATTTTCATTGAATAATCGATTCAATTGATTTAATAGCTCCACCGGGGAAAGGATGAGTGCACTCAGGCTATGAAGTACCCCTTTTGTAAATGTCATGTAAAAAGCCGCACGGATTCCCTTCCCACTTACATCTCCTATGGCCAGAGCAACACGCTGCTCTCCAAGTGAGATCATATCGTAATAATCACCTCCGGTTTCCTGAGCTGGGATACAAATTCCAGCCATGTCGATACCGGGAAGACTTTGAATTTTAGATGGCAAAAATGTGTGTTGAACCACACGGGCAATTGAGAGTTCCTGCTTTACCCTCTGTTCCTTGGCCTGATCTTCTATGTACGTTGGCACATACTCAGGCAGTTCCTTCCGTTCGCTTCCTTTCAGGATAAAGTAAATACCAAGCATTGCGGCAAATACCAGCACCACTAAAAACAGGTAAAAGGTATTGGCATCAGGAGAACTGCTTAAAACCCATCCTTTTAATGTTGAAAGGAAATTCAGATAAACAAAGAATCCCAGGGTCACGGTCAGAAAATCATGGCGCAGATAGAAATACCCCAACAATAAACCAACCACACTTCTCATGAGGCGATTAAGTAGATCCGGTTCAATATTGAATGGCAGAACATCCATCAACCCAAATAAGACGGCACTGAGTACCGGTATGATGTAGTCCTTGTTGATCAATCCCTTGATCTGATTCCCAATGATCAGATAGATCGCCACAATAACCAGTAACACAGTGATAACTGTTACCAATAAATTTGCTACAGAAGGAAGAATAAATTGATCGGAAAGCAGTCCGTTTCCTGCTGATATATATGCATCGGGAATGAAATTCAAGAATAGGCCGGTGATACCTGCTAACAGACCACCAATACCGATCCCGTTAACTATAGCCCACCCAACCGGCTTATTAATAAACAAACCATTCCTGATGAGGTCCCAGCTCTTCAGTTTCTCGGGCCAGTATTGTCGGGTTACCGAATCGCTTACGGCCGTCAATACAAAAAATGCAACCGCACTGATGGCTCCCATCACTCCAATAAAGAACATTCCATTTAAAACCTGACTCACATCAAGTATCTGTAGTATGAAGTCAAATGAGTTCAGAAACTGAAGGATCCAGAAACCGGGTATGGCAAATCCTGCCAATACTGCCACCACCATAGCCGGGCGCGTATCGATAGCGCGAGCCTTAATGCGCAGGTAGAAAATGAAAAATAACCAGATCACAAAAATCAGGATCCCAAACATGGCCAAAGAATCAAATACAGCTGACAGACCCGCACTGCCTAATTCCACTTGTGGCATCAAAGTGTAGTTCATCCCCATCAAAGCTCCGGCCGGCAACAGGTCGAGAGTGAGAGAAACAGACGTCTCAGATCGCGGATCATCTAAGCTGAAAAAAGCTTTAGCATATCTGATGTTAGCTTCATCTACAAAGCGGACGGAATCCTGAGTAAGTTCAAAATGATCCCAGACCGATCGTTTCAGATAGAAATCCGCATGCTTCCAAACCAGTTTTTCTGTAAAAAACTCAGCTTCAGGACTATCACTGAAGATCCTGAACTGTTCCGGTAAAACACTGTTTCGATTTCTGTTTTGTACGGAACCATTCAGATGTTGAACACTAAGCAGGTCAGTGATCAGTGAATCTTCCAGAATACGTGAATAATTTGGGAGCTCCTCCTGATAAACATACTGAATGGCCGCTCTGTTGAATGGCCGTTGTTCAAGGATCAGATACTCATTGGTGTTGAAGGCAGCAACCCGGCCCTGAGTGTCTAACCTCAGATCGAGTGTGATCTCCTCTTCCACTTCTTCATTATATACTTCATTCACCCGCCACGTAAAGATAGGCAAGTACTCAAAAAACTCAGATTCCTTTATAAATTCATCCAAATTCTTTTTTCCTGTTTTCTTCTGAAGAGAATCCATAAAACCTGTTTCGGCCTGAAAGTTAGCCACAGGATAAAAGGACTGCGTTTGATACTGCCAGTTTTTTAATACCGAATCAGCTTTGGCGAGAATTTCCTTGGGCGGTACATCAACTTGTGTCACTCTGAAGGGATGCACACCCGACATGGTATAAAAGTAACAGATCATACCGGCTATGCCGATGATCACGATCAACAGATCCCTAAAATCTTTTTTGCCCTTTTGCATGTACTACTCTACGAAAAAATTAAAATAGGTTTCAGAATATGCTTAGATTCATCAAAAATTACGAAGTTAATCTTACCCTTTATATGTGCCTGATCACATTTGCTTACAAAGTCCACCCAAAATATGAGCTGATCCTGGCAGGTAATAGAGATGAATTTTATGGGCGACCAACCCGCCCTGCTCAATTCTGGACACAAGAAGGTCACCCGGACATACTGGCCGGAAAAGATCTAGAAGCCGGTGGCACCTGGCTGGGTATTCACAAAGATGGACGCTGGGGAGCACTTACCAACTACCGTGACCCGGCTAATGTCAGGGAAGATCCACCTTCAAGAGGCGAACTGGTTATGAATTACCTGACCTCAAAACAATCGGCCATTGAGTATCTACAGGATCTTTCTGATACTGCTCAGGATTACAACGGTTTTAATCTGCTGCTTTGGGATAGTGGACACTTTTATCATTTTTCAAACCAAAGTAAACGGATGACCGTCGTTGAACCGGGGGTACACGGGCTAAGCAATGCCTTGTTAGATACCCCATGGCCAAAACTGAATGCTGCCAATAAGCAAATGAAGGAGATCATGGACTCAGACCAGATCAACAAAGAGAAGCTTTTTGATCTGTTGCAGGATCAAACCAAAGCTGATGAGGAAAACCTGCCTGTCACAGGTATTCCCCGTGATCTCGAAAAAGCTATTTCTTCCATTTTTATTAAAACCGAGAATTACGGAACCCGCTGTTCCACGGTTTTGCTCATTGACAAGGAAGGGAATGTCGAATTTTCAGAGCGTACATTTTCACCCGGAAGTACAGATATAAAGCACGAAAACCATTTCTCTTTTTAGGCGGTTCGTAAAAAGTTTTGGCTCCGCTTAACTTTTACTGAATAATTCATTAAATAGGCGACCTGCTAACATCAGCTGAATTTTCACGTTGTTAATACGATCAAATTAAACTAAATGACCTACAAATACTCTAAACCAACCCTGTTTCAGGCTTTTGTCCCTATCATTTTCCTGATCATCGCACTCTTTATAAATGTGCGCATATTCGGGGATGCTTCGCTGGATGGTTCCAATCAGATCATTTTAATGCTCTCAGCGGCTGTTGCAAGTTTGGTCGCATTCCGATTAGGCTTTAACTGGCGGGAAATCCGATCAGGCATTGTGAAGAGTATCAGTTCCGCTATGTCATCCATCATTATTCTGCTTCTTATCGGCTCACTTGCCGGTACATGGCTGCTTAGTGGTATTGTTCCGGCCATGATCTATTACGGGTTGATGATCCTTAATCCAACCATCTTTTTATTTGCGGCCTGTGTGGTTTGCGCGATCGTAGCTGTGGCTACCGGTTCCTCCTGGACAACCGCTGCCACAGTAGGTATTGCCCTGGTAGGTATTGGAACCGCACTTGGACTTAACCCCGGCATGGTTGCCGGTGCCATTGTTTCAGGCTCTTATTTTGGGGATAAGATGTCTCCACTGTCCGATACTACAAATCTGGCTCCGGCCATGGTGGGAACCGACCTGTTCACTCATATTCGCTACATGGCTTATACCACGATTCCATCCATTAGTATTTCATTAGTGTTGTTTTTGATCCTTGGCTTTATGTACGGCGGTGATGCACAAATCATGGATACGGGCAAGATCCTTGCAGCCATTGATGGCGCATTTAATATTAATGGCTGGCTATTTATTGTACCTGTCATTGTCGTTTTCCTGATCATCAAAAAGATCCCGGCCATTCCTTCCATTCTTTCGGGTGCTCTTTTAGGTGGATTATTTGCCCTGATCTTTCAGCCTGATGTGGTTCATGTTGTATCAGGTTATGAGCAGCCTTCCTGGGAGTCCAGTTATGTTGGGGTGATGATGGCCATGTATGGCGATATCAGTATTGTGACCGGTAATGCTATCGTGGACGATCTGTTGAGCTCAAGTGGCATGTATGGCATGCTTGGCACCGTCTGGCTGATCATATCTGCCATGATATTTGGCGGAGTGATGGAAGCAAGCGGGATGCTGAAACGTATTGCTGAAGCCGTGATATCTATGGTTAACTCAACCGGTTCATTGATAGCTTCAACAGTTGGCACCTGTGTGTTCTTTAACGTCACGGCCTCTGACCAATATTTGGCCATTGTGGTACCGGGACGAATGTACACTGATACCTATAAAGAAAAGGGACTGGCACCCGAGAATCTGAGCCGAACCCTTGAAGATTCCGGTACAGTGACATCCGTTCTGGTTCCGTGGAACACCTGTGGGGCCTATCACGCAAATGTACTTGGGGTTTCAACCTTTGCCTACTTCCCTTTCGCCTTCTTTAATCTCATTAGTCCATTCATGACCATCTTTTTCGCTTATGCCGGCATCAAGATTCGTTCGTTGGCTGAGGCACAAGGCAAGGAATCCACTGAAGACGATTTTGATAATCCCTGATCGGATCAGATCACTTTATGTTTTTTCAACAAAAAAGGCGAGTTGTATGACTCGCCTTTTTACGTCTAAAGGTTTTTATAGAATTGGACCGTTCTTAAAGTCTTTCGAGAGCGGTATCAATTCGTTTAAGCACTTCCTCTTTGCCGATCAGTTCTAAGGCCGGAAACAGATCCGGACCGAAACCCTGACCGGAAACAGCAATGCGCAATGGCATCATCAGTTTTCCGAAGCCAACTTCATGTTCTTCGATGGTTTCCTTGAGCCTATCTTTCAGAGTAGCTGCCTCAAACTCATCATCCGATAGTTGCTCGATCTTCGCTTTGTAAGAAAGCACCAGCTGTGGACTGTCATCCTTCCATTTCTTGAGAGCATTTTCATCATACGCCTCAGGAGCTTCAAAGAAGAAAGCCCCCATGCTTACGAATTCATCTACTTTAGAAACCCGCTCGTGTAGCAACTCGATCACGGTAGTCAGGAATTGATCGTTTGGAATATTAAAACCTTTTCCCAGAAATAGTGCTTCAACCCGTGGCTTGAGCTCTTCTATTGAGTGTTCACGGATATAATTCTCATTATACCACATCAATTTTTTGAAATTAAAAACAGCTCCGCCTTTCGATACGCGATCCAATGTAAACAGATCACATAATTCTTCCATGGTGTGGATCTCAGAATCATCGCCCGGACTCCATCCAAGGTAAGCCAGGAAATTAACCAGGGCATCCGGTTCATAATTACCTGAGATATAATCTTTGGTATTAACCGGAATGCCTTCACTTTCTGCTTTTCGCTTGGAAAGCTTACCACCGCTCGGACTCATGATCAGTGGCAAATGTGCCATTTTTGGAGCCTGCCAGCCGAAAGCATCATACAACAGCATATGTTTTGGTGTACTGCTCAACCACTCCTCACCGCGAATCACATGGGTGATCTCCATGGTATGGTCATCCACCACATTAGCCAGGTGATAGGTTGGCATACCATCCGATTTAAGTAATACCTGATCATCCAGCCCTTCTGTATCAAAGGAAACATGGCCACGGATCTCATCCTCAAAACGGATCGTCTCCTTTCGAGGGACTTTCAATCGAACCACATATTCATCTCCATTTTCCAGTCTCTTTTCAACCTCATCCTGAGGCAGAGTCAGACTGTTTTTCATGGACTGACGCGTGATGGCATCATATTTCGGGGATGGGTTCCCGGACGCCTTCAGTCGTTCTCGCATCTCATCAATTTCTTCTACCGTATCAAAGGCATAATACGCCTGACCCTGTTCAATCAGCTGCTTGGCATACTTGTGATAAATATCCTTGCGCTCGCTCTGCCGGTATGGTCCATGTTCACCGCCTTTGCCTGGCCCTTCATCTATTTCCATTCCTGCCCACTCCAGGGAATCGATGATATCCTGTTCAGCTCCCTCTACGTAACGGGACTGATCGGTATCCTCAATTCGGAGAACAAAGGTGCCATCATTATGACGGGCAAACAGATAGTTGTAAAGTGCGGTCCGGAGGCCGCCAATGTGTAAAAATCCGGTAGGTGAAGGCGCAAATCGTACGCGAACTGACATGTGTTATTTTGTTTAGTTGAATTCTTCTATTTTCAGCCCATAAAGATAAGAAATTTTAACCGCTAAATTTAAGCCATTGAAGCTGGCTCTGCTCCAACCACAATTTGCTCCGAACCTCTTTGACCTGGCCTCGATGCTTAAAGCTGATCGGGTGATCTGGAACGACCTCGAAAGATGGTCAAGAAAAGGACGTACTCATCGGGCAGCGATCAAAGGGGAACACGGACTGCAGTGGGTCAACATTCCTATCAGGACCGAAGACAAAAAGAAAGCCATTGGCGAGGTTCGTGTCGATCATACCGAGGATTGGATCGAGCCATTCTGGAATGCCCTGCTTCATAACTACTCTGATGCCACCTGGTTCGATTTTTTTGCAGAAGAACTTGAAGCTGTTATTCGGGATCTTCATAAGTTTGAGAAGTTGATTGACCTCAATATCTCATTCTTTGAACAACTAAGCTCTTACATGGAATTTGAGGTAAATTTTCAGCTTGCGAGTCAGATCACAGAATTCGATCTCGATCCTGATATATTGTCAAACAATCTAAATGCTGAAGTCCTTTATCAGGAACATAATGCAAAGAATTATCAGTGGTTAAGTGATCATCATGTTCAGGCGCTCAAAAAACATCCGGTTTATCGGCAGGGACCTGATAATTTTATTCCGAGACTAAGTATCCTTGATCTTCTATTTCATTATGGTAAAGAAAGTTTTCGGGTTTTTGATCACCTTTAGTTGAACTCACTTAGATTGCCCACTCAGGTAACACACCGATCTCGATCCCAAAGAACCAGCTTATGATCGTAAGTGCGGCAAGTGAGATCAAGCCGATCATTAAGGCATTCAACCAAAGACCGGCTTTCGACATTTGAGGTATGGTGATCTTATCGCTTCCATAAACAATGGCATTCGGTGGAGTAGCTACCGGAAGCATAAAGGCACAACTTGCACCAATGGCAGTTGGTACGGCAAGTAAAAGTGGATTTTCTCCCAACCCAATTGCAACGGAGGCAAGAATAGGCAGAAAGGCAGCAGTAGATGCCGTATTGCTCGTCATTTCAGTTAAAAAAACAATTAGGGTAACAACCAGTATCACGATCATCCAAACAGGCCAGGTACTGAAACTCCCAATGCCGGTACCAATCCATGTAGCCAAACCCGTTTCATTAATGGCTGATGCCATACTCAACCCTCCTCCAAATAGGATCAGTACTCCCCAGGGTAATTTACGGGTATCTTCCCATACCAATAACCCACGCTTTTCATCTCCCCCAGCCGGTATGATAAATAAGAACACAGAGGCTCCGATCGCGATACCTGCATCTGATATGCCGGGGATCAAATTGGATAATAACGGGCGAAACATCCATAATACCGCCGTTAAAACAAATATGGCTGCAACTCTTTTTTCCTGTATGGATAGTTTTCCAAGGTTTTTGATCTTTTTTGCGATCAATTCGGCTCCACCCGGCAGTTCATCTATTTTAATGGGAAATACGATCTTGGTCAGAACCAGGTACATGAGTGGCAAACTCACCAACACCAATGGAATTCCGATCTGCATCCACCTGAAAAAACTGATCTCATATCCATAGTTCTCAAGCATAAAACCAGCAAGTAAGGCGTTTGGTGGAGTCCCGATCAAGGTTCCGATCCCTCCAATGTTACAGGCATAGGCAATACAGAGTAACAGAACGATCTCAAAATTTGTCGGCCCATCCGAATCACTACGTACATTCAAATTGAGTATGGAAAGCGCAATGGGCAACATCATGATAGCCGTTGCTGTATTGCT
>JAASTO010000098.1 GCA_021767245.1 Balneolaceae bacterium | reverse complement strand
TTCTGACCACTGATAAAAAGAGTGGTTGGGTAACGTGTAATTTTACGGACGATCTATTGCTCATTAATGAGAAACAATTCTATGTGGTTTTTGAATGGCTCAAAATGAGTAACTCGAAAAATGTAGCACCTCTTTTTAGTAAATCAATTCATATGAATGTAAATCCATTGGTAAAAAGACAACCATTTGGTAAATGGAAAGAAATTGATTGGGCAAACAACTTAGTCTATGGCCTCAAAGTGGAATACTAAAAAATATAACCTCGGTGATCTAGTTCCTGCCACCAAAGGCAAGCTTCCCGGACTAGCAGCTGAAGATGGTATTTTGGTAGGAAATTAAGATATCTCGTCAGAGTCTGGTTTAAAAGGTGAAGAAGGACCGGAACTACTCCATCATTCGGCTCAGTATATTTTTGGAACAGATTCTGATACCAACAAGAGCCGGGTGCCAACTAATTCAAAAAATAACTATGTTACTAACCTACACAAGCAAGACTCCCAGACACACTTTTCTGGTAAGTACCACTGCTCCATCGGAGCACCATGTTTGTAACACACAGTACCACTCGGTATGTCTCCGGCGCCGTAGATGCGATATGCTGCCGAGGTAGCCAGGAAGCACAAGACCAACTCAACATAACGTCCCTAAGGGACTTAGCCTTAGGAACTGATACCTTTTTTACAGACATGTTGTCCCTACGGGACAGGATCAGATTATGGTCAGAATGTCGACATCCCTTAGAACTGAAAAGTTTCTTAAGGCAAACTAACTTTCTCCTAATATGAACTTGGATGTTGAGACGCCCCCTAACCCGCCAACGGTTACAAGGCAACCACTGACCCTGCTCCATCGGAGCACCATGTTTGTAACCCAACAAGCCCTTGTATACCTCCGCGCCGTAGGTGCGGTATGTTGCGGAGGTATTAAGGAAACCCGAGTTCAATTCGATATTCAAAACTTTAAACTGCTTTCCCCATTTTACAATATCCGGGTTGAGAACGGATATTACTTAATTACCAATAGGAATTTGTTCACTCTCCTCCATTTCAGACCCCTCATATTTCGTGTTTACCTGATACTTCTTGATCAAAAGATCACTGCTGAATACTGAGTAATAAAAACCATCTTTATCTCTTACGCCCAAACTTCCCAGCCCTTCTACAAAATCTGAGTTCTCAAAGGTATATAACAATTCGTGGTCTGCATTGTACACATCCATAAAGTGCTCATAGATCGGTGATTCTGTTTCACCGGTTGATGCCCGGCGGGCATAGGCATGCGGATCATCAATATTGACCGGGTGTTCAACCTGTATCAGGTAATGACCGTTATTTAAAAATATAGGCGAACCGATACTACCTAATCCATACAGACTCACACTGTTCTCGCTGGTATATATTCCGGGACCTAACGTACCATCGAATTCCCTCTGAACTTCAGTCTTCAGATTGCCATCGTAATCATACATCTGAAATGTATAATCGGTACCAAAACTGTAAAAGAATTCATCTTCTTGCATGGCAAATCCTCCCCAGAGTGTTGCCCGGCTGTACTCATCCGCTTCCGTTTCAGTGATTTTGAAATCACTGATCACTCTAAGGCTATCTGATATTTCCATCGTATAGACCAATGCACCCACGGCCCCATAATTAGCCCCACTCATCAAGACCGTCCCATCATCACGTATGCCGACCATACTGGCAAAACGCATATCTTCAGGCAGATCATAAGTTTTGATAAAATTACCGGACAGATCGAATTCATCTAACCGGGAGCCCTGAACATTCGATATATATAACTTATCCTTATACAGACTCATCCCAAACGGACTTTCAAAATCACCGGGGCCTTTGCCCTCTTCTCCGGTCGCCCATCGGAGATTTCCTTCAGGATCCAGAGAGATCAGCTTGCTCAACCGGCGATCTATGAAATAGAAATTACCCTCGTCGTCAATTTGCAAATAGCCGACATTGCTAATCACCGGTTCTTCGATCATGGAAAGATCAATGGTCTCAACCAGTTCAAACTCAACCGGAGCCTCTTCATCCTGCAAAAGCCCTACTGAGGGATTATAGATCACCCCGTTTTCCTTTTTGATGGCAGAGGTATCACTCTCACCACTTCCGCATCCAAAACCGGTTATCATTAGTACTGATACTAATAAGCCGGTAAAAATTTTATGTGTTATGTAGTCCATTTATCCGATTGATCTGTTCTCGTTTTTTTGAATATAACGTTGGTACTATAGTATAACCGCAAAGGGCGCAAAGTTTTCGCAATGTCCGCAAAGATATATATTTTGGTTTTTCGAAGACTAAATTTACTTTCTCACTGACTCACTCCTCACCCTCAACCCCGTCATCACCAATAAAAGGATCGTACTGATCGACAGTCCCCAAATTACCACAATGGCCAGGTTTTCCCAGAATTCGTTGTTGCCGAAGATCATCATGGGGATCAATCCGGTGATGGTGGTAACAGTGGTGATCAAAATGGCGCGGATACGTTTTCTATATACATGCATCCAGCAGCGCAGCCCAAAGATGCCATTTCCATTTTCCAGCTGTTTCTGATGGTAAATGAGGATCGCATTATTCACCACCACTCCGATACATAACAATGAGCCGGCAATAGCCCCGCGGTCAAAAGCCATATCATTGGCCAGTGTACCCAGCATGATACCAGCCAGGCTGAATGGCACCGCCATGATCACAAAAATAGGATACTTCACACTTTCGAGCAGGGCCGACACGATCATCCACACGCTTAACAGACTTAACAGGGCGATAAAAATGAAATTCCGGCTGCTGTCATCGTTGCCGAAGCCAAAGAATCCGCGTCCAAAGTTGATCTCGGCTCCCACCGGAACCGGTGTGGTCTCGATCACCGATTCAATGAAATCCCGTCCCATGCGGTAATTCCCAAGATAATCCACTGTTACCGTTCGTTCGTATGATTGATTATTGCGGCGAATCTCCGTCAAACCTCCTTCCTGCACGATCTCACCGATCCGGCTGATATTGAAGTTCACGTCCCCAAACTTTCGCGTACGGTTCATCATGTCTTCCTCAAAGGCCCTGTCCCGCTCACTCCGCCCGATCAGATACATTTCCTGCCCTCCAAACTCGACCTTACCAACGGTATTCTCCGGGTTCAGGTCCAGCATCAGTGTTGAGATGACCTCCCTTCGGTTCAGGTCATTGGCAAGTATGCGCTCTTCATTCAACCGCAGTATGTATTGCTGAAAATCATCCCGGCGATAGTAATAGCTTGAGTTGATATCCACCTCCCGCACTCGGCGACTGGTTTTCAATCTGCGTTCTATGTCCTTGGCCAGGTTCAGTAATTCATCGTATGAATAGCCTTCCAGGCGAATGGAGTGGTTGGAGGAACCTCCTCCAAATCCGGTACTGATCCCCTGAAGATTCAACCCGGATACAGACAAGGCAAAATTCCCGGTTCGGGCACCCAGGAATGCGGCCTCCCCAAAAAAGGTGTAGGGGTCGGTATCGTACAGATACTCCGGATCGACTACAAACCGCATTCGGGCTCCAAAATATTCTGACAGATTGGCCTCATAATACTTAAAGGCATGGGCATAAGGCTCCACTATGGTCTCATAATTCTTCACGATCTTGTCGATCTCTGACAACGGCGTGCCCTGAGGGGCCTGAATGTACACATTGATACTTTGTTCATTCCCACGCCTCCAGGGACTTCCAAAATAAGTATCTTCAGAAAACCGCTTGGTCAGTCCGCCAATCCAGTCGTCAATGGAATCCCGGTTATCAAAATAGACCTGAGTGAATTCCGGCCACCAGGTTCCCTCCTCCGCATCCCATTCCGGTTCCTCAATAGCAAATAGCGGCAGGCCGATCACACCGATCAGGACTACCGGCAGAACACATCTTAGTTTCGACTTCAACAGAAAGCTTTTCATCACCCATCGGTTCAGCCATCCTGAAACCCGACCGGATCTTTTCTTCTCAGTGATCTCTGGGGTGAGCCAAACCAGTGCATAGGGAATCCACGTAAAGGCGATGATAACTGAACACATCAGCGTGACTGTAAGAGCCACCGCCAACGGAACCAGGAAAATGCGGAGTTCATCGAGGGCAAACAGCAGCGGGATGAAGATCCCTACCGTGGTAAAGGTACTTCCCAGTACCGGAACCACCGAATTGCCGATCTCCCTGAGTATATGATCAATACGGTCAGATTTTTCAACCGGCAAACCGGGATTCAGATGTTCAAACACTACCACGGCATTATCGATCAGCATACCCAGCGCCACCGTGATACCCGCCAGCGTGATGATATTCAGACTATATCCCAACAAGTATAGCACGATCAGGCTCAGCAATACGGAAAAAGCCACGCTGCCCATGATCACAAAAGGGGCCCTGAGCTTACGGATGAAAAGGATCACCACAAAGAACACCAGAATGCCACTTACGATGGCCTGCAGCTGAAGGTCATCAAACTGCTGACGCAATTCCTCTGTGGAGTCTACAGTGAGCATGAGGGATAAATTTTCCGGGAGCCGGGCTTCAATATCGTCCATCGCCTGAAGTACATTTTCAGCCAGTGTAAAGGCATCCGCTCCCGATTCCTTCACAAATTCTATGGTCAGGGCCGGGTCGCCGTTTATGCGCTTGATGGATTTTGCCGGGTAATCCTGAACGGATATTTCTGCAAGGTCATCCAGCACCAGTTGCTTTCTGGAACCGGGAAGTTCAACTTTGAGTCCGGCGATATCGGCTATGCTGTTGAATTTTGGAGGGATGATCAGACTGTAGCGGGAAATGCCCTCTTCCAGAAACCCGGCAGAACGCCAGCTTAACTGCTCACGGACCTGCAATAAGATCTGCCGGGGTGACAGATCGTATTTTTCAACCTCATCCACATTGAATTCAATGACCAATGCCGGATCTTGTACGCCACGGATAGCCACCTCGGCAAGTCCCTCAATGGAGAGTAACTTTGGGCGGATGTTGGTTCGCGTATACTCCAGCAGCTGTCGCGGTGCCATATCCCCATTCAGTGTATAGACAATAAAGGTCTGCTGATCTTCAAGCTCATCGGGAACCTGCCGGGTGATACTTGGCGGTGACACACTTTCAGGAAGATTCTCATCCAGCGTAAACAGGTATTCCCTCAGCTCCAGCACGCGGTAATCCACCGGGGAATCCTTGCGGAAAGTAATGGTCACTGAAGACCTTCCCTCCTGTGTGATGGAGCGAATATCAGTCACATCCCGAAGACGATTGGCTTCTCTTTCCACCTTTCGGGTGATCTCCATCTCCATGATCTCCGGAGAGGTACTGCCCCAGTTATAACTGACCGTTACCGAAGGTAAGTTGAGTTCAGGAGTACTCTCAACCGGTAACACGCGCCATACCGCTACCCCTATCACACACACGATGATATAGAAAAAAGAAACGAGGTATTTTCGGTTTAGGAGTTCTTTCAAGAGTTTTATGAGTAATTTAAATACGCTTAAGGCAAAATCAATTAATTTGGAGTTTCCCCTCCTCGGAGGGGATCAAGGGGTGGGTCTTCCGTAGTTTTTTAAGATCCACCGTTCAATTTCGTCAACACGCTTTGTGTATAATTTTTTGCGTCTGATTCAGAAAACCTCAGAAATGAAACACCCAAATTTTCTAATTCCTGTTGTCTTACCTGATCATATCCAATTTTGAAATCATGAGACCGACCATCAATTTCGATAGCTAAATTCAAATCTTTACAATAAAAGTCTACAATGTATTTATGAATGGGTTTTTGACGATCAAAATCGTAACCCAGGATCTGTTTTTTCTTTAGACCTTTCCATAGTTCAATTTCTCCTGGAGTTGAGTTTTTCCGAAGCTTTTTAGCTATTGAAACTAATTCTTTTCGGTATGGAATGATTTTTCTCCTTGGCGACATTTACCCACCCCTTAATCCCCTCCCAAGAGGGGAAATTCTTGGTTAATTCTGTTGATTCGTAAAAGCATTATCATCTCAAATAGTGGTTTAAAAATGAAAAATTTAAAATGCTCATAGCATCCATTCTTCATTTTAAATTTTGAATTTTTTTAATTCACCAACAGCGGCACCACTTTCTGCTGATGGCTGATACTAAAGTGCTGATCCACAGCCAGGGTATCTCCGGGTTCAATTTCGGGATGATCGATCAAGACCCAGTCGGAATTCATGGCTACAGGACTCACATAGATCCATTCAACTTCTTCATTATTTAATAAACGGAATACAAGAGTTCTTCCATCACGCTCCAACAGGGCTTCACGCGGCATGCGGACCTTACTTTCCTGACTGCGTACAAATACCCGACCGTCAACTGTCATGCCCGTTTTCAGGCCAAACTCACGGTTATCCACTTCTACCAGTACCTGCCCGGTCTTAGTATCCGCATTGACCTCCGGGGAAATGGCGATGATCTCACCCTCATATCCGTTGCCCCCCGGACCAAACAATTCTACCTTCATGCCCTCATCCAGATTGTTGATCTCCGATTCAAGCACATCAAATCGTACCCTTACGGTTGAGGCATCGATCAGTGAAGCCAGTTCGGTACCGGCTGAGACATAAGAGCCTTCCGATATGAAGCTTTGATTCGTAACCACATTCTGTAAAGAAAGCCGCCCGGAGAATGGAGCTCTCACTTTGGTATAGCTCAGGTTCAGTTTTGCTCTCTCGTAGGCCACCTCGGCTTCCGCCAGTCCACTGTTGATCCGGATCATTTCGTCATTACTTTCGCCGGTATAACCTTCCCTGAGACGCTTGTCGATCTCATACTGATTCTCAGCCTTCACATATTCCTGCCGGGCTTGCTCCACCTCATATTCCCACTCATCATCCACAAATTGCAGCAGGACTTCTCCTTTATCCACTTGCCGGCCTTCTTCAATGATATGCGACTCCACATACCCGCTTATTCTTGGCACGACCTTGGTCTGCCTTAGCGGTTCCACGACCCCGCGACTCTCGATATAGAAATTCAACGGTTCATCGTCCACCACATCAAATACCACCTCGGGGCGGATCTCCACACTGTCCATATCCGGAGCCTCAGGCGTCTCCCGCTCATTCTTACAAGCAGAGATCAGTGTTACAGTGATCAGTAAACAGTAAAACAGTGATTTTTTCATAATTCGTTAATCAATATTGGATATTCATTATTCGATATTCTACTGGTTCCCATTCGTCCATTTAAACACCAAAGGGATCAAATACAAGGTCAAAAAGGTACTGGTGATCATCCCTCCCATCAGTGCAATGGCCAGTGATTGACGGAAGATATATCCGTCACCAAACGGGATCAGCATTGGGATCAATGCCAGGATCGTCGTCATACTTGTCATGACCACCGGCCGGAACCGATTGATACCCGCCTGCTTAATGGCTTCCTCCAGATTCCCCGTTTCCTCAAAATAGCGACGCATGAAATCAACCTTCAGGATGGAATCATTTACGGCAATACCGGTCAGGATCAGTATGCCCATGAACGAAAGTGCATTCAAACTTACGCCTCCGATATACATGGCAAAGAAGGAACCTATCCACGCAAAAGGAATAGCCAGAATAATAATGAACGGATATTTCAGGTTCTCATACTGTATGGCAAGGATAAGATAGATCAACAACACGCTGATCATCAGCAGCCAACCTAATTCTTTCAGCAGGCTAATGACCTGCAGGGCTGAACCGCGCACCTGTATCTCATGCCCCGATTCCTGCATAAACTGATTGACCAGCTGCTGGATCTCTCCTCCATCCCACCACCAGTCCATAAAGGTCAGATCGGAATTAAAAGTCAGTATTGGAGCCTGTCGGATACGCTCCAGCTGTTCCGCTTCATCAATGCGGGAGATCTCCGCCACATCGGTTAACGGTATGATCTTATTCCTGATATCCAGGGTGATCTCAGTGGGATCCAGTGATCGTCCCCGATCTCCTATCAGGCGGATGGATATCTGCTCATCCTGACGGTTCCAATCGGTGATGAACGCCCCGCGTGTCAGCGATTCCAGGTAACGGATCACTTCTGCCTCGGTCAGCTCAAAGGCCAGCATCTGCTCCGACCTGAACCGGATCTGATAGGCCTGTATCCGCTGCGGGTATTTGAGTTCCAGATTTGTGTCACCATATTGTTGACTCAAGAAATCTGAGAAAGCACCGGCCACACGGTTACTGAAAGACCGATCGGTGCCAACCACACTGAACTGCACCGGGGCATCCTGTCCAACCGCAACCACACCCGTGGCATCATCTGATATTTTTTGAAAGGTCCAGTTGGCATAAGTTCGGGCAACCCCTTCCATGATCCGCTCCACTTCCCTCGCCTCATCAAAACCTGAAACGGGAACGGATATGGTAAATTTGTTAAGACCCTCGTTGGTGATGGTGCTTAGATTCGTATTATCGGTGTAGCCTCCAAGAGATAAAATATTGGTCTGTCCGGTGCGCTCCAGCAAAATGTTGGTCACATCCGTAGAAGCCTGTTTGGCAGAACGCAAAGCCGTGTTTCCGGGCATGGATATCAGGTAATCCACTTTAGAGGGCTCGTCGGGGGGAAGTACAGCTTTTTCAGTGGTCATAAAAGCAAAGGCTGCACCGGCTAATAAAACTAAGGCCACTAGAATGATGGGCAAAGGCTTTTGAATGACCCGTCCAAGGTTTCGCTCATAAGCCATAACAATGTTATCAAGACTGGTGGAGACTTTACTTAGAATTCCTTTGGACTTTGATTGCTTACTGATCTGTGCCACAAAGACCGGTAGAATGAACAGAGCCACTAACAGTGAGGCGATCAAACTGAAGGAAAGCGTGGCGGCCAGGTCCCGGAAGAAGGCGCCTTCAAATCCGCCCAGAAAGATTAGCGGCAGGAATACCGAAATGGTGGTGAAAGTAGAAGCCGTTACGGCCAGGCTGATCTCTTTGGTCCCCTCCCGGGCGGC
>JAASTO010000006.1 GCA_021767245.1 Balneolaceae bacterium | reverse complement strand
GAAGGCATGAAATTCCTGCATAATTTTGAATATGCTGATGCCGCCAGGGCTTTCAAGCGAGCTAGGGAGATCGATCCTGATTTTGCCATGGCTTATTACGGAGAAGCCAAAAGTCATAATCATCCGCTTTGGTTTCAGCAGGACCGTAAGGCGGCTATGGAAGTGCTTAATGGGTTGGGTAATACTGTCGATGAACGCCAGGATAAAGCCGGTTCACAAAAAGAAAAGGATCTGCTGATGTCGCTTGAAGTATTATATGGAAATACGAAAGAATCTGAAGGTAAATCCAAGGAAGAAAGAGACCTGCTGTATCTGAATTATATGGAATCCCTGCATGAAAGGTATCCGGAAGATCATGAGATCACGGCTTTTTATGGTTTGGCAATTTTAGGTTCGGCGCATGAAGGGCGCGATTATGCGATCTATATGCGGGCAGCCGCCGAGTTGATGGATGTGTGGAATGATAACCCTGAACATCCCGGTGCTGCACATTATCTCATCCATTCATTTGATGACCCGGTTCATGCGCCCCTTGGATTGCCCATGGCAAAAGCCTATTCAAAGATCGCGCCCTCTGCGGCTCATGCCCAGCATATGACCTCACATATATTTCTGGCACTGGGAATGTGGGATGGCGTAATCGATGCAAATATTGTAGCCCGTGATGTTCAAACAGACAGGCAAAAAGAGTTAGGGGAAGCCACTACCGTCTGCGGGCATTATCCGTGGTGGCTGGAGTATGGCTACCTGCAGGAAGGGGATGTCGCTTCTGCTGAACAAGTGTTAAGTAAATGCTATGATCGCATTTCCGGTGAGCCGGGCAGCAGTGAGTTGTGGCATTTTGCCGTTATGAGAGGACACTATGTGGTTGATACAAAGGATTGGAAAGCTGCGGATTCATTTACCGCTAAGTTTACACCGGGTACGAGAGGTGCTACGAACTTTTACTTTACGAGTGCCCTGGCTGCTCTGCATCTGGAGAAGATGAATCAGGCTAAACAGGCATTGGATAAACTGATGGAAACGCCGGAGTCTGTGGAGCGAAATATTCAAATGGACCAGATCAAGGCAATTATGCTCGTAAGAGAAGGTCAACAAAATGAAGGTATCCAGTTATTAACAAAAACTGCCGAGTTGGAAGCCGGTTTACCAATCGATTTTGGGCCGCCTGTAATTGTGAAGCCTTCGTATGAGTTACTGGGTGACATCTTATCGGAGCTAGGGAAGCATGAAGAAGCAAATGCAGCCTATAATAAACAACTCGAGAGGACGCCTGAGAGAAGACGGAGTTTGAAAGGGCTGAATGAGTAAGATGCATTAAGAAATTACCCAAAATATATGAGGCGAAAGAGCTTAAAAACTTGAATTTCTGCCGGAATCTGTTACTTTTACATTTGTAAACATCTATATCAATTTCCGGAGGGACAAATGAAGTATGCAATACAAATCGCCCTTGCAACGTGTCTGTCATTACTGATCTCAGTATCTGTAATAGGTCAGACTGAAGAGAACGCTTATCTGAACATCGATTACCTTAAAGTAGAAGCCGAAGATCATGATGAGTTTGAAAAATTAGTTCAAGAAGAATGGAAATCGGTTTATAAAAAAGAGCACTCAACCGATAAGCTGAATGGCTGGTATTTTTACCGGGTTGGATATCCGGGAGGGCATTACAGTTCTTATAATTATGTGATCGTTACTACTTATAAGGACCCAAATACGTTAGTAAGGGTCAGTGATGCCATTAAAAAACATGTTGAGAATACAAATTCAAGATTATTGGAAAGAACAATTGGGCTTGCCACTCATCAGTTTTCTGAACTATGGAAGACAGTAGCCGGGATCTATAATGGGGAAAATCAAAAGCTCAGTGAATTTGTGGTCATGAACTTCATGATGGTAAAACCGGGGAAAGAAGCTGAGTACATCACACTTGAAAATGACATGGCTCGTCCGCTTCATGAGGCACGTGTTGAAGATGGATCCATGCATAGCTGGAGAACCTACTCTTTGATACAGCCCGGAGGATTAAGCTATTCCTATAATTTTGTTACCGCCGACCACTATGAAGAGATGAATCATATTGAGTTTGGCTTCACCAATGAGCTGATTAAAAGTGTGATGCCAGGCACCGACATCAACGAAATGTTTGATGCGATCTATGCAACACGTGATATCGTTAAAAGTGAAATGTGGCAGTTGGTCGATGCGCTTTAGTATGAATAAAGCAACGGTTCAAAGCGACATAAAAAATATCTAATAAAACCTGACGCACAAGACATATATATTCTCTTACATAAAGAACTGATTAGTTAGTGGGTTACAAGTGGTCAGGCTTTATTAAAAAAGGGAATGGGAATTAGTTAGTTAGGGTAACATTGAGTTCAAAGGAAGTCGCTGTTGGCAATAAGTTGTTTGCAGCATGTATTTATGTTTTGTGCCTGGGATGCGCGGGGAGCACGGCTTATGCGCAGGTGGGACAAGATCTTGACCGCCTGTCAGCCCGGTTGGACTCTGTCGCCATGGTTTTTTTAAATAACCTTCCTGAATCCGGTCCTTTCAATTCTAAGAATGTTTCCTCCGTTTTTTTCGACTCATCGCTTGTTTACTCAGATCTGACACAGGCAGAGATCGACTTGCTTAAATACAGGCAAGATGTACTACATTCTGATATTGGCATTGAACTGACTTCAGGCTTACTACAAAACCTGGATCAGGGAGTGTTTGGCCAGGAGGGCATTTTCTACCAGCGGCGGGCACAGGTAGGTGTTCAATGGAATGTGCTGAAAGATGGACTTTTTGAGAATAAGTCAACCGGCGACCAATTGAGCAGAGAGATCAGGATCATGGAGAAGAAAGCCCGGGCTGTTTCTCATCAAGAGGCCATTGAAAGTAAAATTGATAGGTTCAGGGCGGGTTTTAATGAGTACAGATTGGATTTTCTCAGAGATTACCTGAAGATCCTGGAAGAACAGAAATATGCGCTCACCCGATTATACGAACAAAATTACATCACTCTCGACCGGGTGTTGGAAGTTACCTCCAGAATGGTGAGAACAGAATCGGCCATTGATCATAATGAAAAGGTCAGCAGGTTTCTTGGTGAATTTGATACAACAGGACTTTCTGTTTCTGACTACCCCGTTTTTAATATTGATCTCGAAAGATTACGATCAGAAGGCCTGATTTTTTATGATGAGCTGACGTCGTTACAGCCGAATGTCGATTATAAATTCTACAATGAATTGTCTTTATCAACCTACCTGAGATACAATTTATACGCCGGCACAAATCCGCAATCGACCTTTCAAAACAGCGGGAGCAGGGAGTTCTTTTCAGTAGGCTTAAACCTTTCGTTACCCATTCCATTAAGTCTGAAAGGCAAGCAAAATGTGCACGAGCAACAGCAAAAGATCCGTAAACTGAACCTTCAGGAAGAAAAAAATGAGATAAACGATCGGTTATTTGAAAGATACCAAGCCTATCAGGAGGCTCTGCAGAATTACATAACCCTATCTCAAAATGTGTTACTTCATCAGGATAAGATCAGGGTGCAAAACGTAAGGCGTACTATTGGCTCAGATACGTATAGTCCCAGTGAACTCCTGTCGGCTGTTTCAAATTTATATCAGCTGTCCCTTCAGATTCTTGATGTCAAGGAAGATCTCTACTTAAGGCTTTTTGAAATGCAGGCCCTGATACCGGATCATTCGCTGTCAACGTACCTCACTCCTTTTGAGGTGCAGGAACCTGTGATCCAAAACACTCCGGAGTATGGACTGTATGTCTGGTCTGAAAGTTTGACCAGTTACTCCACAGAGTCTTTCATAAACGATCTGAAGAATGAAGGGGTCAATACCGTATTTATATCTGCAGGAGCAGAAAAGGAAGAACTTGATGATGTGCAATCACTGATCGAAACAGCTTACAATGATCTTAGGGTTGAATTAATGATAGGGGATCCAAACCTGATTTTTGAAGATCGGTTCGAGAAGCTGCAAGAACATATTGAGGTGGCCGATTCAATAGGCGCGGCCGGGGTCCATCTGGATGTGGAACCCCACACGCTTGATGAATGGGAGGAAAATAGCGAAGAATATCTGGAAGCCTACATTAATATGGTAGATCAGGTACGGACCTGGACAAATGAAAGAGGGCTGACCCTGACCCTTTCCATCACAGAACAGTACGAATCAATTTTCAGCGAACTTGACCGGCGGGCCGATCAGCTGGTTTTGATGACCTATGGGCAGAGTCAATTTGATGGATACAGTCAGCGGTTTGGCTCTTTGATCATGGAGGCTCCTTTGGGAACGGCTGTCGCTTTAAGAACGGGGGATTTTCAGTCAATGACAGAGATGAAATCTCTCATGCAATCCATAAATGATGGATATGGTGGCGTAGAATTTTTCATTCAGGATTTTGGCGGATGGCAACAATTGAAAAATAATTAGACCAACAATCAGGCAGTATGCAAAGCGGACAATTCAATACTAATAAGGCAACCATTAGGGGGAACCGGGAAAAAGATACGCCTCAGAAAACCAACTGGGACCGGATCATATACCTTACACTTCTTTCTGTGGCATTTATATTTATCAGTTATTACCTGATCAACAGGAATTTCTTTGTGGTGGGTGATGGACGGGTGATAACGAATGAACTTCAGGTGGTTTCTCCCAGCGATATCCGCTTTCAGGAATTTTATGTGGAACCGGGTGATACGGTTGAAAAATCGGACACGCTTTTTCGGTTCACCTTTATTGAGTGGCAACAATCCATGGATAGTCTCGAAACCCTGAAAAAGAGACTGAATGATGCGAGCAACGAACTTGAGGATGTTCTCAGTGAATTACGTATCAAGAATATTGAAGCTGAACGGGCCACAGAGCAATTGCAATATTTTGATGACCGGCTAACTCAGATCAAGAAAGAAGTAAGGCTGGGAGTGTCAACCGTATCGGAAATGAAATCGGTTCAAGACAAGATCATGAACGAAAGGGGTGACCTGTCATTGATCAACGAACAAATTGATCTTCTGGAAAGCAGAAGGAACAATCTCCAGGCTATGATCGCTAATCCTTACGGAAATGATGGTTCAGGAATCCCCAGGGATGCTGCAAGCATGCAACATATTTACACGGCTCCGGTACCGGGAATTGTGACCATGGTATATAAAAGTCCATCAGAGATCGGGCTCAAATCAGAGCGGGTTCTATCTATTTTATCCGAGCAGTCACAATTGAGGATAAAAGCCATATTTCAGCAAAACAATGGTAAGTACCTGAGTATTGGGGATGAGATGAATGTCACCTTCGATAATGGGGATAAAAGCAAAGGTGTGGTTACTGACATATATGCAGCAGAAGCGCTTATTGACCGGCCCACCGGAAGCCAGAGCGAGCTCGAATTCAGTGTACAGATCGTAGCCGAGTTAAAACCGGAAGATCCTTTGGAACTGGATCGGTGGAAATCATACAATAAAATGGGTGTAACCGTAAAGAAAACAATTTTCTAATGGCAATCGACGATTTTTTTATAGACGAAGACAACGAAGGACTTGAAGACAAAAGAGTGTTTGAGGTCGGTGATTTTAAGTTTCTTAAGATCAGTGATCAGGAACCGGTAAGGGCTGAGTTGATCAAGGATTATTCGGGTCTCATTATCGAGTACACCCGGCAAACCTTCACTTTTGAAATGATCAAGACCATCCGTTCTCATGATGAAGAGCAGGTATATCTGATGCCTCTCTTTTTATACAAAAGTTATGGGGATTACTCTAAGGATCTTTCAGAAATGGTGGATGGAACCCTTGAAAGGCTCAACAATTTGAGTGGCATTGCTGAGACCACCGATATCATCCGAAAAAGAATTTAAGCGAAGTAGTTTCAGGCAGGTTTTATATGAAGAAAATTAATTGTTTGATCGTTGAGGACGATACCGCTTTTCAAACAGTAGCATTTCATATGGTTCAGAAGGCGGATCGCCGCCTGAATCCGGTGGGTATGGCGAGTAACGGTGCAGAAGCCATTGAGATGTATAACCGTTACGATATCGACATTCTGTTCCTCGATATACATATGCCTGACATGAGTGGCTTTGAGTTCCTGGATGAAATTGAAATTAAGGAAGACATGCAGATCATTCTCATGACCGGGGATGAGGATTATGCTCTTCAGGCATTTGAGTACGGGATCACAGACTACCTGCTCAAACCATTTTCAGCCATTCGGTTTAGAAAATCAGTATCAAGAGCCATTGAAAGGTTGAAAAGTGAAGGTCAGTCTTCTTCGACTGAGAATGTGTTGTTGCGTAAGGCACTGCAGCTTGCCCATAGCCGAAATAAGGATATTGTACCGGTGCCAAGCCGAACTTCCAAGCTGGGATATACTTATCCCCTTTTGACGATCAATTTGGATTATGAGAATGAGTTCACAGCTCTGGATATTCTGGATTCTGCTGAAAAGGAAGGACTGTTAACGGGTGAATTTGTTGATTACATCTATTCATGCAATAGCTGTTATAACGGTTTATTACATTTCAGGGAGGCATGTCCCAAGTGTCAGTCCTCTCATTTGCATATTGAGGATTTGGTGCATCATTTCCCATGTGCGTATGTGGGGCCGGTATCAGATTTTGTGAAATCAGAATCCTCGGATATCATGGAGTGCCCAAAGTGTAAACGCATTTTGAAGCACATCGGGGTAGATTACGATAAACCATCGGTCATGTACAGTTGTCAGCAGTGCGATCACGAATTTCAGGATCCGCACATTAAAGCCAAATGCCACGATTGTGGTGCGGACACCAGGGTGGAACGTTTGGTGAAGCGTAAGATCAAAAAATATAAACTGACCAAGTTAGGCCGTGATGCCGCAACCGGTAAGTATAACATAAACCTGAAGGGTTTTGATGAGCTGAGTGACATCATCAATGACGAATATTTTATCAGGTTGCTTAAAAATGAGATCGGACGTAAGAAGGTGGCTAATTTCGACAGCACCGTTGCGGCACTGCAATTCTCGAATTTGACTGATCTGTATCAGGGAATCGGTGAAAAAGGACAAAAGGACCTGATCATAGAATTATTTGAAATGCTGAACCGTGAACTTCATTCTTCAGATGCGGTGATCTTTAAAGACCGGATCACAACTCTGTTTCTTTTTACAGAAAAAGGTGTGGAAGAATCACAGGCATTGCTGGCAAAGTATAAAGATCGGTTGGCAGAATTGATCAGGGACAACTTTGATGACTTTGAAGTGACCTTTGAGGAAGCCCTGATGCTGATCGAAGAACAAAAAGAACCCCAGTTTCACCTGAAGCAGTTAATGTCTTCATTTAACAATGTAGAATAACCCGCATGGTAGATTTTGTCACATATTGGAGTATGGAGGGGGTCAGCGGATTTTTCAGAGTCTTCTGGTTCTTTATTCTGTTTGAATTTCCCCGCTTTATTGTGATGGATTACTCTATGCTGTTGGTTTATTGGATAAAGGGAAAGTTTGCTGAAAAAGATTATCAGGAAGCCCGGGAAGATTTTCTTTCAGCCAAGCCTTTTATTTCGGTGATCGTGCCGGGTAAGAATGAAGGAGAGAATTTTGAGCGATTGGTAGAATCCCTTGAAGAGCAAACCTACCGTAATTTTGAGATCATTATTGTGGATGATGGATCCGATGATCATTCGACAGTGATTGGTCGTCATCTTGAAAAACAGGGGCGTATTGATAAGTTTATATCGAATACGGTAAGGGGTGGAAAAGCGTCAGCTGCAAATACGGCACTTCGTTATGCCACGGGCGAGTTCATCGTCCACCTGGATGCTGACAGCAGTTTGAGATACGATGCAATCGAAGAGATCATGATCCCATTTTATATGGATTCGAAGATCGGAGCGGTTGGGGGTAATCTGGAAGTGCGAAATCCGGATGTGAATTTGAGCACTACCTTTCAGCAGATCGAGTACAATATATTCATCATGGTTGGGCGAATGGTGACCTCATCTTTGGGTATTTTAAGGATCGTTTCCGGTGCCTTTGGGGCTTTCCGTAAAGAAGCCCTTGATAAAGTGTATGGCTGGGATATCGGCCCCGGACTGGATGGTGACATCACGATAAAGATCAGGAAACTGGGTTATAGAGTGCACTTTGAACCTAAAGCTACCATTTTCACCACGGTACCAGAGTCATTCATTTCACTGGCTAAGCAACGCATGCGCTGGAGCCGGTCATTGGTACGTTTCAGGCTCAGAAAGCACAACAATCTTTTTATGCCATTTGAGACCTTCGACCTAAGAAATTTTTTAACGGTAGCCGAGAATATTTTCTTCAATTTTATCCTGAATTTCTTCTGGTACATTTACATGATCGATATCATCGTAAATTTCAATCAGGAAATTCTTTATGTGCTGGTGGCAGGGATCATGCTATACAGCACCTCAAAACTTCTGCAATACATTGTGGTATTGATCCTTTCTAAGGATTGGAAACGAAAATTGAAATATCTGGCTTATTTACCTGGAATGGTTTTTTATACAGGCTATTATATGCGTTTTATTCGCACTGCGGCATATCTGAAAGAATTATTCTTCAAGGACTCCTTTAGCGATAACTGGAACCCTCTTAAAACATCTGCACAGGCTAAGATACTTGAAAAGAATATTGAACGGATTTTCAGTAAAACAGGAAGTTAGATCAATTTAAATCGTTTTTTTAAGAATTTGGGAGTAGATCAGACCCTTGTTAACTTTAGCCTATGAAAGCTGAAGAAAAGAAAAAACTGAAAGAGATCATTGTTTCCCGAATCGAAGAAACAAAAGAAGAGATCGAAAAGCTCAAGGAGCTGGTTAAACCCATACCTTTGGATGCATCCATTGGTCGTGTATCGAGAATGGATGCCATTAATAACAGATCCATCAATGAATCTGCATTGAGGGAGAAAGAACAAGAGTTGAAGAAACTCAAAAGAGCCCTTGAAAACTCAGAAAAAGAAAATTTTGGTATTTGTACCAGGTGTGGAAATGAGATCCCTTTTGGCAGGCTCGAATACATGCCTCATACTACGCGTTGCGTAAACTGTGTTGGATGATTCTGGTATAAGAAAAACTTCAATTCTCATATTAGTTTGAACATTGATGTCGGTACATTATATTTTCTGACAAATTATATCATCTGCAAAATAAGTTATCATGAGTACTAATACCCTTCAGGCAACAGGGCTTTCTGTTTGGCAAGAACTGCGAAATAACATCAGGGAAACCGAAGTTTGGATGCGAAATCAGATAAGAGATTTTCTGGATGAATTTGAGATCACCCGACAGCAGCTATCTATTCTTCAGATCCTTAAAGCAGCAAATAACGAACCGCTTTCCACAAAAGAGATCCAAACATTGATGGTTGATAAACGATCGGATACCTCCCGTTTGGTTGACAGGTTGATCGAGAAAGATCTTGTCAGGAAGAGAAAGGATCCGGATGATGGAAGATTGGTTCAGGTGTATATAAAGTATGAAGGACTCCGTTTGTTGGCACAGATCGAGGATAGAATGTCAAGCCTGGATAAAAGGTTCGAAAAGCTTAATGCAGATGAGGCCGAGGAATTAAACCGACTTTTGAGTAAACTAAAAGACTAGCTGTAAAGCGGTTAGAATACCTCAATATAATTTAAAGCCTTATGAAAAATGCGATAAACTGGTTTGAAATTCCTGCCACCGATATTGATCGAGCAAGGAAGTTTTACGAGGGGATCTTCGATTTCGAAATGTTTGATCTCAATATCGGAGATGGTTTGAGTATGGTGCTCTTCCCGGCAGTAAGTGGAACGGTGAATGGGGCATTGATCCAATATGAAGACATGTACAAACCCAGCGACAGTATGGGCCCACTGTTGTACCTGAATGCAAACCCTGACGTTCAAACCGTTTTAGATAGAGTGGAAGAGGCAGGAGGTAAGATCTTGATTCCTAAAAGGTTGATCACAGAGGATAACGGCTATATGGCGGTTATCATAGATAGTGAGGGAAACCGGATCGCCTTGCACTCAAACAACTGATCAACGGTAAAATTCCTTGTTCTTAATTTGAACCGAGGCTGCATAGTAGGCCGCGCCCACAATACTGGCGTTATTAAGAAGGCTGGCTGCCTTGAATTTCGTTTTGATCTTGATGTAAGGAAAGGTCTTGTCGGCTTTCTTGCTTAATTGTCCGCCAAGTATGAACAGGTCGGGATGGAACAGATGTTCATAATGTTCCAGTACCAGCTGCAGTCTCTTTCCCCAGGTCTTTTTTCGGATACCTTCTTCTTTTCTGACCTTATTGGATGCCCGTTCTTCAATGCTGATGCCCTTGATCTCGATCTGCCCGAGTTCGGTATTGGGAACCAGAATGCCATCTACAAAAATGGACGATCCAATCCCGGTTCCAACAGATAATACAATGACGGTGCCTCGCTGACCCTTTCCGACGCCAAACTTCATTTCAGCAAGTCCGGTGGCGTCCGTGTCGTTTATCACACTAACGTTACAACCGGTTATCTCAGAAAAGAGATGGTCGGCATCGGCATCAACCCAACCCTGATCCATTCGAGTGGTAGAAAGTACAATGCCCCGGCTGGTGGCAGCCGGAAATGCACACCCGATCGGACCGTTCCAGTCAAACTTTTTGACGACTTTGTGGAGTTTGGAGATCAGTTTATGGGGACGTGTATCCTCAATTTTGTCAGTGGTTCTCTTCTTTGAAACGATCTCACCTTTATCGGTGTCAACGATCGCTCCTTTAATGCCATAACTGCCAATGTCTATTCCTAAAACTTCCACGTAAGTATGAATTTAATTCGCACCAAACATAGTGAAAAATTAATTAGGTACATAGCGTTCTGCATATAGTCGGTTCAGAGGTAACGGGTGTGGTCTTGTTTATTTTTCGACCACTACCCAACCTTCTTCATCCACCATACGTTTAGCATACTTCCACTTCACTTTTTTGGTTTCGTTGGTGTTGATATTCTGAACAGTCACATAATCGTTACGGCCGGGTTCTTCTTCCACTTCAACCGGTTGACGCTTGGCATTGCCACCTTGTGGTTGTTGTCCACCACCCGATTGCTGAGCGGGGGCTTTAAGTCCCATACCCGTTGAATCTGAATGTTGTGTTTCCATGGCCGATGTATCGTACCTCGACTTCTGTTTCTGAGCTTGCTGTAGCCCCTTGTCTTCCGCCTGCACTTCCGGCACCGATTTCCAGATAACGGAAATAGCTTCTTTGTTGATCTCATCAAGCAGCATTTTGAACATATCAAAAGCTTCTCGTTTATACTCAAGCAGCGGATCCTTTTGTGCAAATGAACGAAGTCCAATACCTTCTTTAACAGAGTCAAGTTCACGCAGATGTTCCATCCATTTCTGATCAATAATGGAAAGGATGGAGCTTTTTTCGAGAGAACGAGCAACTTCACGTCCCTCGTTTTTAAGAGCATTTTCTACATCCACAACTATGCGCATGCGACGAATGCCATCCGTGAAAACCACCTGAACTTTGTCGGGTCTGTTTTCAGGGTTTGCTTCATTGATGCGTTTCATGACCTCGTACAATGGCCTTGCAATTCGCTCTTCCTTCTTGCGATAGTTTTCAAGGGCTTTGTTAACGATGTGGTCTTTTAATTCCACTTCGTTCATTTTAGCCCATTCCTCACGATCATAATCAACGTCTACTGCGAGATTGCGAAGGATATTTTCGTGTAACCCATCATAATCACCGGCAGCTACGTGCTCCTCAACCAGGTTTTCGATCAGGTCATCGAGCATATCGAGGATGTCAGTTCTCAGCTGATCTCCGGAAAGAGCGTGTTTACGGCGAGCATAGATCACATTACGCTGATTGTTCAGCACATCATCATATTCAAGCTGACGTTTCCTGATGCTAAAGTTATTCTGCTCAACTTTTGACTGTGCCCGTTCGAGCGATTTGGTGATCCATGGATGTGTGATAACCTCGCCTTCTTCAAAGCTCAGCTTATCCATCACGTTGGCCACGCGGTCTGACATGAACAGAGCCATAAGGTCATCTTCAAGAGACACATAAAACTGTGTTTCACCGGGGTCACCCTGACGTCCTGCACGACCACGTAGCTGAAGGTCAATACGGCGCGATTCGTGACGTTCGGTACCCAAAATGGCGAGCCCACCTTTTTCTTTCACGCCTTTTGCCAGCTTGATATCTGTACCGCGACCGGCCATGTTGGTGGCAACGGTTACGGCACCGATCTCACCGGCCTGTTTTACGATCTCACTTTCACGAGCGTGTTGTTTGGCGTTTAACACATTATGAGGGATGCCGGCACGTTTAAGCATTCGGCTCATCGTTTCAGACACATCCACGCTTGTGGTACCTACCAATACGGGCTGACCTTTTTTGTGATATTCCTCGATCTTTTGAATTGCAGCGTTAAATTTCTCACGTTTGGTCTTGAAGACGAGATCTTCCTTGTCATCCCGGGCGATAGGTTTGTTGGTTGGGATCACCACCACATCGAGATCATAGATCTCGTTGAATTCTCCTTCTTCAGTCTCAGCTGTACCCGTCATACCGGCAAGTTTGTGGTACATCCTGAAATAGTTCTGCAGGGTGATGGTAGCATAGGTCTGAGTAGAAGCCTCAACTTTTACCTGCTCTTTTGCCTCAATAGCCTGATGCAATCCATCGGAGTAACGGCGACCGGAAAGTACACGACCGGTATGCTCATCTACGATCTGAACCTTGCCATCCTGAACAATGTACTCCTCTTCCCGCTCAAAATTGGTATAAGCTTTCAGCAGCTGATTGACGGTGTGAATACGGTCACCTTTCTCGGCAAACTTCCGGTGCAGTTCGTTGAAACGGCGTTCACGCTCCTGCCGGATCTCCTGCTTAGCTTCTTCAATTTTCTTTTCCTTATACTCATCGCTGAATTCATCATTATTTTTGATCTCTTCAAGCTTTTCTTCTTCAAGCTTTTCGATCTCTTTTTCGATGATCGCTGTTTCCTCACCCAGGTCCGGAATAATGAAAAAGTCTTCATCCTCACCTTTTTTGGTAATGAACTCACGACCCTGTTCAGTCATCTCAATGGAGTTCATCTTTGGATCAACGGCATAATACAGGTACTCATCCACCACCGGCATATTCTTGGCATTATCCTGCAGATAGAAGGATTCGGTTCTCTGTATCAGCTTCTGGATCTTGGGATCCTGCTGCATTTTTCGGAGTTGCGTGTTCTTCGGAAATCCTCGAACCGCTCTGAACAGGGCAAGTCCTGCTTTTTCCTCGTCTCCCTTTTCCAGTAATTCCTTCCCTTCTTTTACAAGATTGGCAACCAGCTTCTTCTGAGCCTGAACGAGAGATTCTACCCGGGGTTTCATTTCCACATATTTGTCTGATTTATTTCCCTGTGGAACCGGACCTGAAATAATAAGCGGGGTTCGGGCCTCATCGATCAGAATGGAGTCAACCTCATCAATGATGGTGTAGTGATGTTCGCGCTGCACAAGCTGCTCTTCCTCGATCACCATGTTATCACGCAGATAATCGAAACCAAATTCGTTGTTGGTTCCATATGTGATATCGGCTTTGTAAGCTTCCCGGCGCTGATCAGAACTCGGCTGGTAACGGTCGATACAATCTACATGAAGACCATGGAAATTAAAGATCGGTTCATTCCATTCGGCATCACGCATCGCCAGGTAGTTGTTTACCGTTACAACGTGTACGCCTTTTCCGGCCAGGGCATTCAGATAAGCCGGGAAGATAGCAACCAACGTTTTACCTTCACCGGTTTTCATCTCAGCAATACGCCCCTGATGAAGTACAATGGCACCAATAAGCTGTACGTCGTAGGGCACCATTTCCCAGGTGATCTCATTTCCACCTACTTTCCAGGACTTACCGACAAATCGACGGCAGGTATCCTTTAAAACGGCAAAGGCTTCCGGGAGGATTTCATCCAGTACCTCCTCAATAATTTCGAGCTCTTTCTCCTCAAGTTCATCCAGGTATTCCGCCATTTCGCGGTGCTCCGTCGGGGAGAGATTTTCAAGATCATCAAGCTGGGATTTGATCTCCTCAATTTCAGCCACGGTCTCGGCGGTGGCATCCTGTATCTTTTGCTTGAATTCCTCTGTTTTACCCTTTAATTCATCATCAGAAAGTTGTTTGATCTGATCTTCATAAGACTTGATCTGATCTATGATGGGCTGAATTTTTTTGATATCCTTTTCGCTCTTTGAGCCAAATATCTTGGTAATAACTTTACCGATTTTATCTAACATAATAGGGGATTGATGATCTGCTAATTAATTGCTTAACTCTGAAAGTTAACCTTATAAACAAGGCCGTTCAACTGTTTAGTTCTTATCCATCAAATATCCTGCCACTTTTGTAAGATGTCAGAATATCTGCCAGATCTGAGGACGTAAATTGGGTTTTATTTTATTAATGGATAAATGGAAATAGAGAGGGTAATTATAGCAGGAATCGCTTCCAAGAATTAATTAATTATTAAATATGGGTTAAAATTTAATTAAATAAAGATAAATCTTTCTCTGTCTAATTTAAATTATGGAAAACCATTGAAATATTTAAATAATACAAATATTTTAAGGACTCACTCACTCATTGAAGAAAATTTATTGTTATGATCTCAAAAGAATTCACGCCAAAACGTACAGTGTGTAAAGTAACTTTGACCCTGCCTGAAAATTGGGCAGAAAAAGAGGTAGTTGTTGCCGGCAGTTTTAACGGTTGGGACACCCGATCAGAAAAGCTTGAAAAGAAAAAAGGAAAGTGGACAACCACACTTCGCCTAAAGCCTGAAAATGAGTACCGGTTCAAGTATTTGATAGACGGAGAGCGGTGGGAAAATGACGATGCCGCTGATGAGTATGTGCCTAACGAATTTGGCACGGAAGATTCTGTTGTCAAGATCGGAGAATAACACATAAGACTTTAGGGAAGAGTCCCGGAATTCTGTTACATTCACATTTAAAGTAATAGTGAACCGGAATTCCTTAAGCCTCGTGTTTAATAAAGATACATTTGAGAATAAACTGGCTACCTCCTGGTTGGGGCGTAGCCTTTATTTTTTTGAGGAACTACCCTCTACGAATACCTTTGCCAAAAAGTTAAAGGAAGATGGGGTTCTGCATGGCACCTTAGTGCTAACTGATGTTCAGAGCAGGGGGCGCGGGCAGCATGAACATGAGTGGATCGTTGACCCGGGACAAAACCTTACCTTCAGTCTGGTTTTTCAGCCGGGTAATGCTAACAGGCTTAACCTGTTAACCCTGACTTGTGCGTTGTCGGTGAAAGATACCATAGAAAACCTTACCGGGGTCGATGCCCAGATCAAGTGGCCTAATGATGTGTTGGTTAAGGGAAAAAAACTCTGCGGAATATTGACCGAAACGGTATTTATTGGTAATAAACTTGACCGCGTGGTGGTAGGAATAGGGTTGAATGTCAATCAACAAAAATTTTCGGGGGAAGTACTTAAAGGTGCGACTTCTCTAAAAATTGAAACCGGAGTTGATCTTAACAGAGAATCATTGCTGGCTCACCTGGTTCAGGATATTGAGTACAAATACCGGCTGTGGAGTCAACAGGATGCTGAATTACTCAAAAATATCAATAGGTCACTGGTGGGTTACGGTAATTGGGTGAGCCTCAAAGTTGATGGAAATCAGCTGCCGGGTAAATTTAAGTTTTTGGGGGCAAACAATAACGGAGAGCTGATCGCCTTGAATTCTGATTTGGATGTGAAATCCTTCGCGTTTGAGCAAGTGCGCGTTGTATCTCTATAAAAAACCCGTTTAGCTTTCACTAAACGGGTTTCAATGTCACTTTAATTAAGTGCAATCGCTATTAAGCACTCAGTTTTTCAGCGGCTTCAAACACATAATCTTTGATAGCTTCAAAAGCCTTAAGTGTTTTCTCGATGTGGGCATCGTTGTGAGCGGCTGTCGGAATGAGACGAATCAGTACGGTCCCTTTTGGTACAACCGGATAGGCCACACCGCTTACGAATACGCCATGTTCTTCTCTAAGCTTGCGCATAATATCCTGGCAAAGGTCCGTACTTCCTTTAGTCAATACAGGGGTAACCGGACTTTCGGATGGCAGAACGGTATAACCGATCTCCATAAGGCCTTCCCTAAGTTTCAGGGTGTTATTCCAGAGCTTTTCTCGCCATTGTGGATTGTCTTTGATCATCTGCAATCGCTTGCGGGCTGTAACAACGATCGGAAGCGGAAGTGATTTTGCGAATACCTGACTTCGGGAATTGGCTTTCAGGAATTCGATCACTCTTGGCTCGGAAGCAATAAACGCTCCGATCAGTGCAAAGGATTTGGCAAAGGTTCCAAAATAGACGTCAATTCCGTCCTGAACACCGAGATGAGTTCCGGTTCCGGAACCGTCTTCTCCCATGGTTCCAACACCGTGGGCATCGTCTACCATTAATCTGAATGGAACTTCTTTCTTGAGTTCAATGATCTCTTTTAAAATACCAAGATCACCGGTCATGCCAAACACACCTTCAGTAATAACCAGAATGGAGGTGTTTTCTTTCATTTTCTTTTTGGCACGAAATAGCTGCTTTTTGAAGCTCTCGATATCGTTGTGCTTGAAAACGAACTTTTCGGCCATTGACAGCTGCTTGCCATCAACAATACAGGCATGACTCAATTCGTCATAGATCAGAATGTCATTACGATCGACCAGGGCATGAATGGCACTCATGATTCCCTGATACCCAAAGTTCAGTAATTGCGCTTTTTCTTTATGAACAAAGGCTGCCAGTTCTTCTTCCAGTAACTCATGTTCAGTAGAATTACCGGTCATAAGGCGGGCACCCATGGGAGCACTGAGACTGTATTTTTCAGTAGCTTCGGTGTCGGTTTTTTTGATCTCTTCGTTACTTCCAATGCCCAGATAGTCGTTGATACTCCATACGACCATGTCTTTGCCATTGAATTGCATTTCGGGGCCTAAAGGTCCTTCTAATTTTGGGAATGTGTAATAACCGTATCCTTCGGATGTAAACGGTCCCAATGGACTTGGGCGGGTTTCTAACTTGTCAAATAGATCCATAAAGTTGCGCTTTTTTTCGCTGCATTACTATTTTTTTCGGTACGTTTCACCGTTTTAAAAATCGTGCAAAAGGTAAACAAATATAGTGGGACCTCAAAGAATGGAGGGTCTTTCGGCCACTTCTTAATATTTGGGAAATATGTTGGTTGAATACCATGAATTTCAGGATAAGGGGAGACTCTTTGACTCTGTTAATTTGGTCGGTTCAGAGTTTTGGTCTGACTATGAACAGCCCGGTTTCAATGTCGCTGAGTACCACCATTCCACTTTCAAAGTAAGGGTAGTTACTCCAGGTGCCGTCGAATGTCGAACTATCGGAGGTTGGCTGTGTATCAAAATAAGCCACCCGTTCAAGGTCTCCATTTGCCACATTGGAAATATCCATGATCTGTAATCCGGCGTTGTAATTCGCCTGATACACGTACTCACCCTTTATATAGAGGTTGTGGTCAATTGAGAATGTCTCATGCTCATAATAACCGATAAACTTCGGTTCGTCCAGATCCCGTACATCCCAGATGTAAGTCTTGGTATTTCGCATCAGGTTGCGTTCATCCAGTTCATCGTTCATTAAAAAATAGGAACGGTCTTCCGTCAGCCACCCCTGATGAGAGTACTGCATATCAGCCTGACCTTTCAGGCTGATCGTAATGGGATTTTCTTTATCGCTTACATTGGAAATAAGAACATCACCTTCGGCTGAGTTGAAACAGACTTCTTTTCCGGTATGGTCACTATCCGGTCCGTCGTAAATAATGCACTGTGCATCGTGCACGTAACCGGGTGCAATGGCATAACTGGTGGAAGGTTCAATATAACATCCGGCGAAGGTCGGATTTTTTGGATCCTGAATATTGATCATATGTAAACCGGACCCATCTCTGCTACCACAAACCTCAGCCTGTGTAACACCGGTGGCATAGGCAAATCCACTTGCTTCGTTTATCACGATATTGTGAGCCGATGCAAGGCGGTCATATAAGGCATCATGCTCCAGTGTCATGACCTCGCCATTGTAATCTCTGAGTTTGGTGAGGTCGAGTACTTGCATACCATGTGGCTGGGCGTCACTGACCACAAATGCGTGATCGTTATAGACCTTTATGTCTCGCCAGGATGATCCCTGACTGATGGTTTTTGATCGTTCAGTCGCTCCCAGCCCTAAATTACAGGCCGGGTATTCAGTAGGGAGAATGGTATTATACTTACTTCTGAGATTTGATTCCGGCAGCCGTGCCACTACTACCGGTTCGGCGGGTTCACTGATGTCAACAAAAACAACACCATTGGTTAAACCAACCAGGGCATACTCTTTTTCTGTTTCAGGATCGGTCCAGCCCCAGATATCATTCAAATAAACCCCACTCTGAGTCTCGCTTAGTTCATAAATGTTGAGGTGAGCAAACAGATCCACATTGCTGCAATCATAATTCAAGGCTTTACCATCTTCACAAGGAAAAGGAGCTTCGATCTGATCTTTACTGCCATCAGAGAATGCTTTAGGATTTTCATTGGTTGATGAGGTTTCACAAGCTGTAAGAAACACTAAGGCGGCCGGTACGCAGAGGAATACTGAAATGCGGAATAATGATGACATAAGTTGAATGGAGTGGCTTTGGTTAGAGTATTTAATATAACTAATTCAGCATTGTTCCCAATAAAGAGATAGGTAACGTCTTTTTATTGTAGAATGAGAAGTTAATAGCATTTTGGTTATTTTAAATTGAAGTTCAGATTAAAACGAAAAGGGTACTATGTTCCTGATTTTAAAATATCTTGCAAAGCTGATGAAAGCGTTAGCCTCAGAAGCCTCACCATCGCAAATTGCGGGAGGGATGATACTGGGGATGATCATTGGGCTTACACCGTTCATGTCACTCCATAATTTTTTTATTGTTGTGCTCATTCTTGTACTTAGGGTAAATATAGGTATGGCGCTACTTTCCTTTATGATCTTTAGTGGAGTGGCTTATTTGGCAGATCCGCTGTTTCACAGTTTTGGTGTATGGTTACTGGAACTTGAGGGGATGCAAGAAACCTATGGGAGCATGTACAACAACGAATGGTGGGCTCTCACTAAGTTCTATAACACTGTGGTGATAGGAAGCTTTGTTACGGCTGCAGTACTTTCAATCCCGGCTTTTCCCGTTTTCAGAATACTGGTACTACAGTATAGAGAGAAGATCCAAGCAAAAGTACAGAAATGGAAAGTGATTCAGGCTTTTAAATCAACGAACCTATATTCAATTTATAAAACAGTAAGCCGGGTGAGAGGATAGTATTATGAGATTAGGAGGAGTAATAACCATATTAGTATTGATCGGTCTCGGTTTTACCGCTGCATATTTTATCACGGACGACTGGATAGAAAGCAACGTGGAATATCAGGCAAGTGTGATGAACGAAGCCAAGGTCGAGTTTGATGGATTTGAGTTCAGTATGTTGAACCTGAAACTAAAATGGGATCGGCTTCAGGTGGCAAATAAGAACAACACCATGGAAAACACTTTTGAGACCGGTGAAACCGAATTCAGTATGCAATTCTGGCCACTTATTTTGGCTAATAAGGTGGTAGTCAATAACGTGAAATTGACTGGATTTGAGTTAGCCACAGAACGGGAAACAGATGGATATTTTGAAGTCCCTGAATCGGAAGCAGATGAGGAACCGGGTTTTATCTACTCCGTGGTGGATCAGGTAGCCGGGCAGGCACAGAAAAATGCTCAGGTTAAGTTCACAGAAATACGAAGCGACCTTAACGTAGACAGCCTGATGGCTAAAGTGGATATTCGGACCGATGACAAAGTGGATTCACTCAGAGCCGGAATTCAACAAACCTATACCAAATGGGACAGTACCTTTAATAATACCAACATCAATGATGAGATCGCTCAGATCAATCAAACGATAGATGGTATCAACGTGCAGGAATTCAAGGATCCCAAGAAAGTACTAAGCTCCATTGAGCAGGTGAAAAAACTGAAAGATCAGGTCGATTCACTGCGAAATCGAGCCGAATCCCTAAAACAGAATTTTCAAAACGATTATGGCACCACGCGGGATGAGATCACCCAGATCGACAATTGGATACAGGATGACTTTCAGCGGGCAGTGAATATGGCTCAGTTACCTGATCTGGATGTACAAAATATAGGGAAAGCATTGTTTGGTGAGAACCTGCTGGGTGATTATGCGGTGTATCTTGAATATGTGGCCCTAGCCAGAGAATATGGCAGCCGGTTTGTAGGAAGTGATGAAGAGACGGAAAAAATTCCAAGATATGAAGGTGTAGATTATCACTTCACAGACAAGTATGATCTGCCGGATCTTTGGTTCAGAAATATTGAACTCTCCGGAAAAACACTAACGGGGATTGCTATAAGCGGACAGGTCACAGATATCAGTAATGATCAAGAAAAAGCGGGTGAACCGATCCGGTTTCACATTGGGGGACAGGATGAAAATAAGGTAAACCTTAGTTTGAATGGTGAATTCAATTATCTGAAAGACAAACCCCGGGAAAGCTTCGAGATGAATTACTCAGGCTTTACCCTCGCGAATACCAAACTATCAGGTTCAGACCTGTTACCCTATGATCTGCAGACAGGAAAGGGAAATGTGAATGTCACTCTGGATATCGTCGATAAACGCATTGACAGCCGGATCGATTATATAGCCAGCGAGCTCAGTTTTGACTTTGCATCAGCCGGTGAACCTAAAAATCAGCTGGAGACACTCATCAGAAGGTCCATTGCTTCCACGGATCAAATTGATGTAACGGCACTGGTTGATAACGTGGAAGGTCCCCTTCGGATTCGGCTCAGATCTAATATTGATGATCTTTTCATGAACGCTTTACGGCAGACCGTAAGTGAAGAAGTTGCGGAAGCCCGCCGTAAGATAGAAGCTGAAGTTCAGCGTCAGGTGGCCGGTAAAAAAGAAGAACTGGCTGCATTTAAGAGCGAGAAAGAAGCTGAGATCATGGAGCGCTACAACGCCATTCAGGAAAAGATCCGCGAGCAGGTTGAGAGGGTAGAACAGAAGCAAAAAGAGCTTGAAGAGAAGAAAAAAGAACTGGAAAATGCGCTCAAGAATAAGATCAAGGACCGAATTGGTATTGACTACTAAATAAGTCGAATGATCAGAGGTTCAGGTTTCTTAAACTCAGCTGTTAAGGATGTGATTGATGTGATCGATCTCATCACGGTTTACGGTATGCCCCATACCCGGATATAGCTTTTTGGTCACGCTGGCATTCAGCATCGAAAAGATCTCTTCCGACTCATTCACGCGTTCTTTTGGAATGTGAGGGTCAACATCGCTGCAACCTATAAAAATGGGTGTGTTTTTAAGGTCGCCTTCATAATCTTTTGGATCAACGGAGTCACCGGTTCCGATCAGTCCGCCACTTAGAGCAATAAGACCACCATATTTATTTGGGTGCCGTGCCACAAATTCAGAGATCAGGCAGGCACCCTGTGAGAATCCCAAAAAGTAAATATTTTCATCGCTGATTCCCTCCCCCTTCAGTTCCTGCACTGTGTTATAGATCTTTTTCAGGGCTGAGGAAAGATTGGGTTCATTGTTTTCGGAAGGTACCATAAAAGAGTACGGATACCAGGTATTTTGTGATGCTTGTGGAGCCCTGAGGGTTAATTTTTTATCTGTATCTAACTCATCAGCAAGGGTGAGGATACTTTCTGCAGTGGCTCCACGCCCATGAATAAGGATCATAGCAGCATCCGCCTCAGACGCACCCACGCCACCTTTCAGGGTAGGAGTGGATTGATGTGGGCCTGTGAATTGGTTGTTATCGGTTGCTTTGAATAAACTCATTGAATTATGTGCTGTACAAATTTCTGTTCTATTTAGTGGATCTTATCTCAGGCTTTAGCGGCTACGCTTATCTCAGGTAAGATCTGCTCGATACGGTCTCTTTTGGATTCCAGCCACGGTGGCAGAATGAGTTTTTCGCCAAGCTGTTCAAATTCCTCATCCACGGTGTATCCGGGATCATCAGAAGCCATTTCAAACAAGACTCCGGCCGGAATGCGGTAATAAACCGACTTAAACCAATGGCGATCGATGATCTGAGTGGGGCTCAATCCCTTTTTAGCCACTTTTTGGCGAAGTTCATCAAGCTCTTCCTGATCTTCTGCACGGAACGCAATATGATGGACAATGCCTCTTCCATTGGTACCATATTCAGCCTTTTCAGCTACTTCAATGATAACGTTTCGTCCGATAGGAGCATCTGTTTGATACAGGGTTTGGTTATCTTCGGTAGCCGCTTCCTTAAAACCAAATAAGTCACCAAGTAACATTTCAGTCTGCTGTTTTTCGGTGAGTAACATGCGTGCTCCCCAGAACCCCTGAATGGTGTATTCAGCCGGCACTATATAGTCCAAATTCTCTACCCCAGGCTTGGCTTCTCCTTCAAACACCAGATCCAGTTCCAGGCCATCGGGGTCTTCAAATCGCAAAGCTTCCCGGCCAAATACCTCCACAGGTTCAAAAGAGACCTCATGATCCTTAAGCCGTTGCTCCCAATAGGGTCGAGAGTTTTCAGGGACCTGAAGACCTACATTAACAACTTCCCCTAAACCGGCTGTACCTTTTTGAGCCATCGGCCAGGGAAAGAAGGTCAGGCTTGAACCGGGTTCGGCTGCCTGATTTCCATAGAACAGGTGATAGGTACCCGGATCATCCTGATTGACTGATTTCTTGACCAGCCTCATACCCAGTTTGTGGGTATAAAATTCAACGTTTAGCTGAGCCTTTCCGGCTAATACGGTAATGTGATGTATGCCTTTGTAATGTTTCATAACATTTAGTGTTTGTTTCTTTTGCTATCACAACGACAAGGTACGAAGTATCATTCAATAGTTTAATATTAAACTAATTTGTTTTATTTATGAGGCTGATCAGATTCACCGAGTCATATTTCAGTGCTTTATTTGTACCTTTGAGTGAATTTAAAAACTCTTGTAAATTTATGAATATCTACGCGATCATCATTCTGGCTACCATTGCCATAGATTTTATTCTTGATCTGGTTTCAAATTATCTTAACCTGAGATCTCTATCCAAAGAATTGCCGGATGAGTTTGAGGGAGTGTATGATGAAGATACCTACGCAAAATCTCAGGAATACACCAAAGTGCGAACCCGTTTTGGATTCATCACAGGTGGCTTCGATCTGGCGTTGGTCCTTGGATTCTGGTTTTCGGGAGGCTTCAACTGGCTGGATCAGATCGTCAGAGCCTGGGGTTTAGGGGAGCTGCTGACCGGTTTGATCTACATTGGAATTCTTATCGTGGCTAAGATGATCATCAATTTGCCTTTCAGTATTTACTCTACATTTGTGATCGAAGAGAAGTTTGGCTTCAATAAGACGACACCCAGAACTTTTGTCATGGATCTGGTAAAAGGGCTCGGGCTTAGCTTAGTGATCGGAGCTCCATTACTGGCAGGTATCCTTTGGTTCTTTATGTATGCCGGTGAACTTGCCTGGTTATATGCCTGGGGTGCGGTGACCGCATTTACACTGATCATGCAGTATGTGGCTCCAACCTGGATCATGCCATTATTTAATAAATTCACCCCACTTGAAGAGGGAGAGTTGCGAACCGCGATCGAAGACTACACGGAAAAAGTGGACTTTCCACTGCAGGGACTGTTTGTTATAGATGGGTCAAAACGATCGAGTAAATCAAACGCTTTTTTCACGGGATTTGGCAAGAACAAACGGGTGGCTTTATATGACACTCTCATTGAAAATCATACCAACGATGAGTTGGTGGCCGTGTTGGCTCATGAGATCGGTCATTACAAGAAAAAACACATAATTAAAGGAATGGTAACAAGTATCATTCAGACCGGAGTCATGTTCTTTTTGCTTTCCATTTTCCTGAATGCGGAGGGTCTATTTGATGCTTTCTATATGGAAGAGATGTCTGTGTATGCCGGACTGATCTTTTTTGGAATGCTGTATGCTCCCATAGATATGATATTATCTGTATTTATGCAGATCCTTTCCAGAAAGCATGAATTTGAAGCGGATGCTTTTGCGGCAGATACTACCGGCCGGCCTGAAGATATGGTGTCAACGCTGAAAAAATTATCTAAAGATAATCTCTCTAATCTGACTCCGCACTGGTTCTATGTATGGCTCAATTATTCGCATCCGCCGGTGCTGGAAAGAATCAGAGCGATCAGAAAGGATCGATAAGGCCAGATCACCCACTGCTACTTCCGGATGAGTCTGTAATATTGAATATCAGTTCAAAGTGAACACCGGAAGTATCATCCCGGTTTTTGTACTCATACTCGCCATCAAGCTGGTGAGACAAGGTTTGGATCAGTTCAAATCCAAGAGAACTTTCAGCTCTTGAGTCAGCATGGTGGTTAAATCCTGCACCATTATCCGTGATCTTAAGATTTAATTTTGGACCGTTCTTTTTGAGTGATACGAAGATCAATCCTTCTTGCTGTTCTCTGAAAGCATGCTTAAGAGAATTGGTAACTACTTCGTTGACGATCAGGCTACAGGGAACCGCCTGGTTGATATTCAACTTTATAGATTCAAGATCGAACTCGGTTCGAACCGAATGTCCATCACTCATAGATTCTACGATAGTTCGGATCAGATTTTTCAGTCCCGTTTCAAAGTCCATCTTGGAAAAGCTTCGGGACTGATACAGTTGCTCGTGAATACTCGCCATCGATTTGATGCGCATGGTGCTGTCCATCAATTTCTTCTGAAACTCTTCATCCGTTTCTTTAAAGGATTGAATCTGAAGCATACCCGATACTACAGCCAGGTTGTTTTTAACACGATGGTGAATTTCAGCAAGGAGTGTCTCTTTTTCAGATAAGGATGATTCTAACTCATCTTTATGAGATACCAAATTCTTTTTGAGCCGATATTGTGCCTCTATCGTTTCCTGCAGACCACTGAAAAGCATAGGCATGAAGATAACAGCTACCGTACTAAGCAACACGGAGTTAGCAGAAATGGATAGCCATGAAGCTACCTGATAGTTATCTCTGAGTGGATAGTCCACCATTCCGGCATAAATAAAGTACGCCTGCAACAAACAGATCAGAATGTTGATGAAAATAGTCATTACACCGGCATAAGTTGGCAGGATCAATAATGAAAATACGGTTACCCCAAACAGGTAGGTAAGTCCCGCTCCATGGTGCCCCATGAAAAAGATCAGGATAAAAGAGACGGAGTAAAGCAGGGTAAGGAATAGAAACTTTCTGAGATCAATATTTAGTCGCTGGTATAAGGTAATGACAGTGATCGCAATACCAAACAGAACGTAAGAAATAGCAAGTGTTTTAATGCCTAGTATATAAACAACAATTGCAGAAGGAATCAGAGTAAGCAAACCAAATGGAAACAGGTAAATTAGAATAGTCGCAAACAGTTTGTTTCTCCAGTACTCAATACCATCTGTCTTGGAGATATTACCAATTATATTACTGCGTACCCTTATTTTGTATGATTCCCAGGATTTGATCACAAAGAAAGGACCTGTTTTGCCGGTTAAATCAGTTTATCTGTAAACCTAAGTGAATTTGAGCTCAAATATACAGGAAATTGTCAGTAGTGCAAGAAAACTAAGGGGACGCTTACTTGTCGTAACAAATAAAAATGTATGTGAGCTAAATTGTTTATTTTAGGCTAAACAAAATTCAGGAATACGCCGATTATGAAACACATTGAGACCATTGCCATACACGGGAGCATGAAAACCCACGACAAACCTAACGATACGGTTGTGCCGGGCATTGAAGTATCTACGATCTACGAGCACCGTAATGGCGGCTACCAGGAAGGGGACGATAAATACATACGTTTGTCTAACCCAAACCGGCAACAGCTTGAAAATGTGATCGCTGAACTGGAACATGGAAGTCATTGTGCTGTATTTGCCTCAGGAATGGCGGCTATTTCATCTGTTTTTCAAACCATCGAGCCCGGTTCACATGTGATGGTAGCTAAAGATGTGTATTTCGGGACCCGAAAACTGATGTGGGAGTTTGGTGAAAAATGGGGCCTTGAGGTTGAATTCGTTGACATGACGGATCTGGATGCAGTGGAAGGATCCCTTAAAGACAATACTAATTTTGTGTGGCTGGAAACGCCCTCAAACCCACGATTACTGATCACCGATGTGAGAGCGGTTAGTAAATTGGTTAAATCAAAAGGAGCTGTGGTAGCCGTGGATAACACCTGGCCTACGCCATACAATATGCGTCCGCTTGAACTTGGGGCGGATATTTCGGTTCACTCAACCACAAAATATTTAGGGGGGCACAGCGATATTCTTGGAGGAGCCGTCATCACAAATGATACAACACTGTTTGAAAAAGTACGATTGATACAGCGGGTTCAGGGCGCCGTGCCATCACCCCGGGACGCCTGGCTGTTAAGCCGAAGCATCCGTTCGTTTCCATACAGAATGAGGGCACATAATGAGAATGCCCGAAAAGTAGCTGAATTTTTAAGCAACCATTCCAAGGTAAAAGATGTGTTTTATCCGGGACTTCCATCTCATAAAGGCCATGAGATCGCCAAATCCCAGATGGAAGATTTTGGAGGGATGATCTCCTTTCTGATCGATGGTGGAACTGAAAAAGCCATAGAGATCGTAGGGCGTTCTAAACTGATCATTGCTGCAACCAGCCTGGGTGGGATCGAGAGTATTTGGGAGCATAGGAAGTCTTCGGAAGGACCCGATTCACCTTCCCCTGAAAACCTGATCCGATTGAGTGTAGGATTGGAACACCCGGATGATATAATAGCAGATATTGAACAAGCGTTAGCTTAAGGATCTGTTCAAGATAAGAAAGAATAATTTGTAAGATAATTTCATGATTCATAATAAGATAATTGCGTGTACAATAATATTAATGGTCGCTTTCAGTACGGTTGGGAAGGCTCAAACAGAAGATGCACAGAGCGGCGATAGGTCCGCCCAGGAAATGTTTGACTGGGTTAGCTTTGATGAAGCAAAAGAAATGGCGGCAGTGGATGGTAAAAAGATCCTGGTTTATGTGAATGCACGCTGGTGTGGCTATTGCAAAAAAATGGAAGATGAGGTATTCGTAAAGGAAAGCATACAGGAACTCACGGCCGATTACTTTTATCCGGTATGGTTAGATTTGGATGTGGAAGATGAGTACCTGACCTTTGCTGACAGCCGGCTCAGCCACAGAGCTTTTGCTCAAAAACTGGGTGCTTACAGTACGCCTACGTTTATTTTCTTTGAAGCAAATGAGGATATCATCGCTGGTCAGCCCGGGTTTCTGGAAGAGGAAATCTATTCTACCATATTAAAATTTATTGGTACCAGTGCCTACGAACAACAGTCCTTTACTGAATTCATTGAAAAAGAATAAATGAAGGGTTCGGCTAAATATCTTTATGCAGTAAGTGGCTTGTTATACATCCTGATCGGCCTGAGTATTAGTTTCTACCCTCAGGAAACCGGCAGAATCTTTGGGACAGCCTCACAGTATGGTGTAGATCTATTGCTTATGAAAATAGTTGGGGCACTCGTCTTCGCCTTTGGAGTCACAAATATAATGGTATGGCGAGCCGGATCTGCTTCAAAAGCGATCACGTTGGGAAATGCCATGATGGCCCTCATTATTAGCGGACAATTTCTGAAATTCATACTGTCACAGGATGGTGTTGGTGGTCATTTCTGGGTTGTGACCTCAATCTTTTCTTTTATCACAATTGGGTTCATCTTCACATTCTTTACCTCCTCCACGTCGCTTTAATTTTGGGATGAGCTTTCGCTTCTCTTAGTGTATATTCCTGCTGTAGTTAATGTTATAGGAATATAAATAATGAACCATGCCAAGAACGATTAAAGCACCAACCGGAACCGAGTTACACTGCAAAAGCTGGCTAACGGAAGCTCCATTCAGAATGATCCAGAATAATCTAGATCCGGATGTAGCAGAAAAACCCGAAGAGTTGGTGGTATATGGCGGGATCGGAAAAGCTGCCAGGAATTGGGAAAGTTTTGAAGGTATTCTTCAATCATTAAAGAATATGAGTGATGAGGAAACTTTGTTGGTTCAATCCGGAAAACCGGTTGGGATCTTCAAAACTCACAAAGATGCACCACGAGTATTGATCGCCAATTCTAACCTGGTGCCCAAGTGGGCCAACTGGGATCATTTCAACGAACTCGATAAGAAAGGCCTGATGATGTACGGACAAATGACGGCAGGTTCCTGGATCTATATTGGCAGTCAGGGTATTGTACAGGGAACTTACGAGACCTTTGTTTCTATGGCTAAGAAGCATTTTGGTGGAGACCTTTCAGGAAAGTGGGTGCTAACAGCTGGACTTGGTGGAATGGGAGGGGCTCAACCTTTAGCTGCTAAAATGGCGGGTGCCAGCATGTTGGCGATTGAATGCCGGGAATCCCGCATTGACTTTCGGTTGCGCACAGGATATGTGGATAAAAAGGCGAGCTCTCTTGATGAGGCCTTGGAGATCATTCAGCAATCGGTTCAGGATAAAAAACCGGTAACCGTAGGCTTGCATGGTAACGCGGCAGATATTTACCCAAAGTTACTTGAACGAAATATCATGCCGGATACAGTGACGGACCAAACCAGTGCCCACGATCCGTTGAATGGATACCTGCCCTTGGGAATGTCGGTTGAAGAGTGGGAAGAGAAGCAGAAATCTCACCCTAAAGAAGTGATGGAGCAAGCCAGAAAGTCTATTGCGGTACAAGTCAGGGCTATGCTTGAATTTCAGAAAATGGGTTTACCAGTCTTTGATTATGGAAATAATATCCGGCAGGAAGCTTTTGATATGGGAGTTAAGGATGCGTTCAACATCCCGGGTTTTGTTCCGGAGTATATACGTCCGCTTTTCTGCAGGGGCATTGGGCCATTCCGCTGGGCGGCACTATCAGGAGATCCTGAGGATATTTATAAAACGGATGCAAAAGTAAAAGAACTGATCCCTGATGATCCTCATCTGCACAACTGGCTGGATATGGCCAGAGAGCAAATTCACTTTCAGGGATTACCCTCAAGAATATGCTGGGTAGGCTTAGGTCAGCGTCATAAATTAGGCCTGGCTTTCAACGAGATGGTTCGAAACGGCGAACTGAAAGCACCGGTGGTTATTGGTCGTGACCATTTAGATTCCGGTTCTGTAGCTAGCCCCAACCGTGAAACCGAAGGGAT